>CAKMZM010000108.1:0-8332 GCA_929200365.1 uncultured Flavobacteriaceae bacterium
ATATAATTTATACAAAAAAAAGCTGTTCTGAATTTGATCAAAACAGCTTCTAAAGTAAGCATAATCTTTTTAAGATTATAATCTTTACAATTATTTAAAAGAGGTTACTCCAAATTTTTTAGCTTCAGCTTTTGCTGCCGGAGACCATGTTGTAAGGTTAGCAATACGTGTATCACTTGATGGGTGAGTACTCATAAACTCTGGCGGAGCCTGTCCTCCACTGTTTGCTTTCATACGTTTCCATAATTCTGCTGCTTCATCAGGGTTATATCCAGCAATTGCCATTAATTGTAGTCCTATACGATCAGCTTCAGTTTCATGACTTCTGCTAAAGGGCAGCATTACTCCAAATTGGCTTCCTAAACCAAATGCTGTGCCAACAATTTGTTGTGTTTTTTGATCTTTTCCGCTTACTGCAATTGTAGTTGCTGCTCCTGCTACTTGCTGAATTTGACTAGCACTCATTCGCTGTTGACCATGATTTGCCAATGCGTGGGCTACTTCATGACCCATTATAGCAGCCATTCCTGTTTCACTTTTTGCTATTGGCAAAATCCCGGTATATACCACAATTTTACCACCAGGCATACACCAAGCATTAACATTTTTATCTTCTACCAGATTATATTCCCATTTATAATCTTTAAGATATCCTTGATAACCATTAGCATTTAACCATCGCTCAGAGGCTTTAGCAATTTTTTGACCAACTCTGGTAACCATTGCTGCATCAGATGTCCCTTTTACTACCTTATTCTCTCCTAAAAACTGATTGTATTGTTGGAAAGCCATTGGTAATATCTGAGAATTAGGCACTAATGCTAATGTCTGTTTACCTGTAAATGGATTTGTCGCACAGGACATGAATAATAAAACAGTTCCTATCAGGACTATAGATTTTCGTGTGTTCATATATTAATATTATCTTGTAAGTTTCATTTTGTTAAAATTACAAAAATAACAAGCTACCTTCAAAAAACAACAAGCAATATTTCTTTTAGATAATCTATATAATACTATATTACTCGATAAAAAGTAATTTGTAGGAAATTCTATAAAATCTATAAAGAAGAACTCCAGAATTTATGTTATGTACTTAAAATTAAAACCAGACCTTCACAATTTTTAAAATCTAGAAGTTATATATGGTTATATTTTAAATCATTTCTATTAGTTATCATATTTTTAGTTCTACTAATCTAATAAAGTAAGTGCATCTAATATTTCTTGTGTTGTTTTAGCTTCAAAAGTAAACGAAAGCTCTTCTTCTTCAGAAATAACTATACTTTTGGTTGCCAAATACTGTTGATTATCTTCTATGGTAATTAATACATAGGTAACTTCTAACCCAACTGGCAAAGAATCAGTGTAGCTTTGTATGATTGGAGTTCCCTCATTAAAAATTTTGACAACAGCTGGTAAGTTATTCTCTTTAAAGACTAGATATACGGCAGTTTCTGGAGCATTAGGACTAGTAGTTAAATTTATATAATTAGTAGTTTTTTCTCCAGGGTATGCATAAAATTTATCACAATTTGACCATCCAGTGTCAAATACATCATAAATATATGAAGATGGTGCTGCATTATATACAATACCACTCGTTCCATTTCCGATCCCTACATCACGTGTTGCATTCCAAATAATACCTCCATCATTTGTTGCTTCACCAACAAAAGGAAGCATATCATCATCTGCTCCTCCCGCAGATGGAACCTGAATTTGATAAAATGTACCTGACGCCATATTCAAAGAATTTCCATTTTGAGTAACCACAACCTCTGTTTCTCCTTCAGAAAGAAGGAAAGTATTTTCGTCAGAAAAATTAACTGCATTAGTTGGCTTATTTGACAAAATCATTTGGCTTGCTGTAAAAATTTCTCTAATAGAAACCTCTACAGAACCACTAATTAGATTACCATCAATATCAACTAGTGAATTTGGAGGAAAAATCACCTTGGTACCTTCTTCCCCAGTAATACTTCCTCCTGTAGTTGCATCAATCGTAAAATTTTGTTTTTGTACTCCATTAGATTCATAAAACCCTAAAATATCATCATATTCAAGAATTTCTTCTGGTAATATAATAGATTCATCATCATTTTTTGAACAACTGCTTATTACAAAAGCAATTATTAATACTATTCCAAAAATATTTTTCAAAGTATTCATAATTTTAATTTTTAAAGTTTTACATCTTCATATCAATACATAAAGGATATTGTTACCCTACATTATAAATTATTTTTGCAACCTATTTTTCAGATAGAATATAAATCACTACAAAACCTTATCAACACTAAGAGTCTGATTAATTGTGTTTTATCTTTTTGGCACACTGATTGATATTATAAAATTGAGGATGAAAAATTAATTTCTATTCTCATTTTTAAAATCACAGATTATGAAAAATTTTGTTTTACTTTTTACAGCTTTATTGTTAGCATCACTTACTACTAGTGCTTCGGAAATGAATACAGAATCATCTGCACGATATTATAACTATGGGAAATCATTCATTTTCTCTGAAGGAGGAATAGATTTCTCGGTATATGCAGATGGTCAATTTGATTTTTATATCAATGGACGAAGAGGAGGTTTGAGTGTTGGGGTTAATACACGAGGGGTAAATATAAGTTTTAATTCTGGATATGATTATGATGCTTATGTGCAGTATGATGATTATGGAGCTGTAGTGCAGATAGAAGATGTACCTATCTTTTATGATTATTATGGTAGAATTATACAAGCAGGAGATATATATGTTAATTATAACAGTTATGGTCGTATCTCTAGAGTTGGAGGATTATATGTGCACTATAACCGTTATGGAAATTTCTTAAACTGTACAGGTTATATTAACCGATATAACAGATACTATGAATACAGACCTTTTCATGCTTATTTTACTGTACCCGTAGTAAGCAGATGTATTGTATATGAAAGCCCATACAGAAGATATTATACTCCTTACAGATGTTCATATACTGTATACAGATCTAATTATTATGACGGGTATTACCGCAGCTCTTATAGAAGTCGTAATTATTACAGACCTCATAGCAGAATAACAAGTTACAACAGGGGGTATAGAGGTTCTCGTGCCAGAAGCACCAATTATAGAACAAGAGATCATAGAACAGCAATGTACAAAAGAAATGATCGTAACTATAACAAAGTAGCACGTAGCAGATCTAACTACAACAGAAATAGTACAACTCGTAGCAGATCAAATAACTATAATAAGAGAAGCACTACTAGAAGTAGATCGAATAACAATAAGGTTGGAAATATAAACAGAACACATTCTGTAACACCAAATACAAGAACACGACATACAACAAGTAGAAATATGCAGACTAGGAGAGTACAATCAAATAACAAAAGTACTCCATCTAGACAAAGAGTACAGTCAACTCAAAGAACCCGAAGTGCTGTAACCAGTAGACCTAAATATGACAGAAATGGTAGATCTCGTAATACTGTAGCAAAAACAAATCAGGTTCGAAGACAAAGAAGTTCTGGTAATGCAACAAAACGATCTAATAACAGTCAATATAGTAGTAAAAGAACAAATACATCTAGAGCAACAGTAAACAGACAAAGAAGCAGTACTCCTAGCAGAGCGTCGAGATCAAATACTTCTCGTTCTCGTACCAGTAGAAGTAGAAGCTAAGAAGACATATATACGACATTAATTTTTTGGTTGGTTAGTTGGAAAATCCCTCAGAGTAGTATGCTTTTATATACCTCGAGGGATTTTCTTTATTAAATTATTAATATCTACAGATACTCTTAGAACATAAAAAATAGTAGTATACCCCAAGCCAATTATAATGCTTTTAAGAACAATATTAAGAATTGGCTGAAATGGTAATTCCCAAAAATAAAACCCAAATACAAAAATTATAATTAAAACAAATGCCAAAGTAGTTTTTTTCGAAAAAGGATGCATTCCAAATTTTGCATAAACAATCCATAGCTTTGTAAAATTATAACAAAACACAGCAATACATGTAGCAATAGCTGCGCCAGTAACTCCAAAAGCAGGAATCCAGAGTATATTGAGTATAATAGTAAAAATTACCATCCCTACTCCTATATATAGTATCATTCTGTAATAATCAGAACTATATAAAATCGCATTGTTATTACCCAATAAGTTATCAAGTAATTTAGTACTTCCGATCAAAACCACAACCCAGATAAACAATTCATATTCATCGGGAATAATTTCAAAAAGTTGATGTACATTACAAATTATCAATACAAAAAGTAGTCCGCTCGTTGCTATAAGATTTAGAGCACTTTTTTTATATAAATCTTGTAATTGATCTTTGGCTTTTTCATTAATCAGTTTGGCGGTCAAAGGATAGGTAATCTGGTGCATCGCTCTGGAAGGAATTGCTATTACACTTGCAATATAGGCACATATCCCGTATTTAGCAACATTTTCTATAGGAAGATAGCGTTCTATCATCATCTTATCTAAATCAATAAGCAGTGTAGCTATAGAACCAACAATCAATATCAATCCAGAATATTTAAACACAGAAATATAGTTATTTGGTAACGAGAATCTTGGCGTAAAACGATGAAGTTTCAATGCATATATTTGCATAATCCCCATACGCAAAAGATATGCAATCATGAGTGCATATATGAACTGTTCAATTGTCAGAACTTCAAAATACACCAAAAACAAGAGGACACTTATGCATACTCTTAAAAACAGTTCCTTCATAATGTTTCCAAATACACTCTTAAGCTTGACTTTAGACCACGCAAAAAAGATTTCAAAATAAGACATCGCAAATGCTAGAATATAAATAGTCCACACATAGGGTTGTATTATTGTATTCTTATCATTAAATAAATCAAGAATTGTAGCATAGCAATAAACACCTATAACTCCCAAAACCAGTGCTATTAAAACAGGTATGATCAGCATTAGAGTTAAAAACTTATCCTGTTGCTTCTGATCTGAGTACGACGAAAAAAATTTCACCAATGCATTATGTACTCCAAACGCCATTAGTGGCCATATCAAGTTTGAAGCAGTCATTAGGTAAGAAATCAGTCCATAATGTTCTTCATTCATAAAATTGGTGAATAAGAACAATGTATTTATAGCTCCAATACCAAATCCAAGACAAGTAATAATACTATTTCTTATCGTCTGATTAACGACTACTCCCATGCATATTAGATTTATTATTTATTTCAGACTGAAACTTCTAATGTTTCAACACTTCTGCTAATTCTCGGGTTAATGATCTTCTGCTATATTTCTCAATACCAATAACATGAGATTCTAATTTTTGTTCTTGAAATTGCTTAAAATATTGAAGCAATTGC
The DNA here is from genome assembly GCA_929200365.1 of uncultured Flavobacteriaceae bacterium. Classification (GTDB taxonomy): domain Bacteria; phylum Bacteroidota; class Bacteroidia; order Flavobacteriales; family Flavobacteriaceae; genus Aquimarina. The sequence continues at coordinate 5,359 of CAKMZM010000108.1, forward strand.
ATTTTTATCTTTTCATATTCATGATATTCAAAAAAGTACCCCGAATTTGTATCAAAAATAAGTTTGGATACATCTGCATCTGCAGGGCCTACTGCTATAATAGGTCTTTTAGAGACCATGTATTCAAATAATTTACCTGGAATAATGCACTGGGTATCTTTACTATCGATTTCGATCAGTAATAAAACTTGTGAACTTCTCTGAATTTTAATAGCATCTATATGTGGCACATAACCTTTATGTATTAAAAAATCTGACAATCCTGCTTCCTGTATAGAAGATAGTACATCATCGCTAACAGCCCCTACCAATTGTAATCGAAATGCAGATGAAAATGCTTCGTTTTCCCTGGTCAAATCATACAAGGCTTTCCAAAGATTTTTGGGATTTCTGCCAGACAACAGAGATCCTATATGCGAAATGGTAAATTGAGTATCCAAAGCTGTTTCAGGGATCGATTCTATGTCATAACCATTAGTAATTACAGAAACCGGAGTATCAGCAGTAATAGCTTTAAATTCTTTTTGTGTAGTAAAGCTGGTAACAATAATATGGTCTGCAGTACTCAATACCTCTTTCTCCATAGATATATGTTTTTGCATAGATCTTTTGGTAAGTTTTAGCTTATCATGATACCCTATGGTAGTCCAGGGATCTCTAAAATCAGCAAACCACCTTACTCCTATTTGCTTTTTCAACTCCTTCCCTATCAGATGTATGCTATGAGGTGGCCCTGTAGTGATTATGGTATCAATAGTATTCTCATACAGGTATTTTTTTAAATATCTGACAGAGGGTTTTACCCAAAACTTACGAGCATCAGGAATAAAAAAATTACCTCGTATGTACAACAATAATCTCTGTGCAAAAGATTGCTTTGCTGCACCGGCAATAATGCCTTTACTTATTGTTTTGGTTTCCTTTTTAGAAAAAATCTGCGCAAAACGATAAGGTTCAAAAATAGGTTGTTTTAGTACTTCTATTCCTTCCGGAATTTCAGACAAAAAAGAGACATCCTCTATGGGATATGTAGGATTTTTGGGTACATACACTATAGGCTCTATATCAAAATCTCTAAAATACTTTACAAACTTAAGCCAGCGTTGTACTCCAGGGCCTCCTGCCGGCGGCCAATAATATGTAATAATCAATACTTTCAAAATATGCCCTACTTATCTTCTTTGATTAAAGATAGTAAACTCCCTGTTTTTTTATACTGAAAATACAATCCGCCAAGTACCAGTAAAACAAAAAGAATAGAACTTGTAAGCGTAATAGTACTTCCGGTTTTTACAACCTGGGGTTCGAATTTAAATTCTATCGAATGTTTCCCAGCCGGTACTTTTAGACCTCTTAGCATATAATCTACCGGATATATAGGTGTAGTTTCTCCATCAATAAATGCTTTCCATCCATCTTTATAATATGTTTCAGAAAAAACAATAAAACCAGGATTAGCAGCATACACATTATACGCCAGATGGTTAGGCAGGGTTTTAGATATTGATACTGTAGAAATACTATCTTTTTTAGGTTCAAAATCTCCTAATGCTGCCTGATAATCTTTTCTGATAACTGCTGTCTTTTTGGTATCTATACTATTTAAGGATTCAAATTCACTTTTGTAATTATCTACAAATTTGAATTCTTCAATAAACCATGCTGGGCCATTAGCCATAGGATTTTGCTGTATATTAAGCTCTCCATTTTCATTTTGGCGAATAACATATTTTACATTAAGCATATTAACCACCCTAATATTAACCCATTTGGTCCTAACTTTTTTACCATCAATATCCCTTACAGTATCCTTATAGATATGCCCATAATACAAATCTTCCATTTTTCTGGGGCGAACAGCAGAATACCCTCCTACAGAATTAAAAAAGTAATTTACATGAGAATTATTAAATCCCCTGGCCAAATCCAGCACTCTAAAATAAGAGGTATCTTTCTGAATCTCTTTATCAACTGCTGTTGCCTGAAATAGATTTCTATATTCACGCTTAGAGATAAAACTATCATTATCAACACTACGTCTGTCTACAGTAACCAAATCTATTACAATCAATGCTCCCAGTGCGATAAGGGTTATATTTTCTGAAAACTTTTTCTTTAAACTAAACCAAAGCACACCTCCCATTAGAATTATAAACAGAAGCGAACGTAAACTATCACTTTTCATAATTGTAATTCGATCCTCTTTAATCGCATCAAAAATAACAGGTTGCTCAATCCCTAACTGAACTTCTGAAGGTGACTTGAAACTAAATAAACTTCCTCCAAACAACCAAAAAAGTAAACATAGTCCTCCAAAAACTCCTAATGAAATTAAAAATTTCTTTTGCCGTTCTTCAAAAGAAATTTTATCATTAAAGAATCGATATACTCCAAAAACAGCCGCAATAGGTATGAGCAACTCCAAAATAACCTGTATACTCGATACCGCTCTGAACTTATTATAAAAAGGTACATAATCAATAAAAAACCTCGTTAGAAATTCTAAATTCTTACCCCAGCTTAACGCAAGTGATATTATCATTCCTGCCAAAAGCCACCAGCGAAGCCTTCCTTTAATCAACAATAATCCCAGAAGCGCCAAAAACACCACTGTTATCCCCAAATATGGAGGGGCTTCTACAAAAGGTTGATCTCCCCAATATAACCCTGTAACTTTGGCATAATAATCGGCTTGTTCTCTCGGTTGTCCCAGTTCAATCAATTTTTGATAAAAAGCAGAATCTGTACCCAAATCAGATGCTCTTCCTAATCCCATTAGTTTAGGAACAAAAAGGTTTAGTGATTCTAATTTACCATAACTGTATTCTGTAATATACTCATAATCTAATCCATTTTTCTCTGAAGAAGTCGCTGTTGTTTCTGCTAATAAATTTTTACCTCTAATACTGGTATTAACATATTCTGATGTAGCTAATAAAGTTGTTGCATTTGTCGCCAATCCTAATAGCACAGC
>CAKMZM010000108.1:8432-12088 GCA_929200365.1 uncultured Flavobacteriaceae bacterium
ATACGCATTACAAGCATCAAAATATAAAAGCTAAGCAAATAAAGAAAAAGATAATCTGCTGGTCTGGGTAAAAAACGAATCAAGCGATCTAGTTTATCCATATAATCATGTGGAAATTTTGCTCCCAGTTGATATGTGGGCATTCCCCCAAAAGCAGAATTATTCCAATACGTTTCTTCACCAGTATTAGCTCGATAATCATTTTGTTGTTTAACCATACTTTCATATAGTTTTATATCACTCTGATAGAGCATTTTCCCACTAAGTACTGGATTAAAAAAGGCTAATGAAACTGTAACAAAAGCTAAAACAACAAGAATATGAGGTAAAAATCTTTTGATTAAAGTCATGATATGTGTGAGTTTACTATTTGGAGAGCCAAATTAATCAATTTCCTCAAAATCGATATATTCTCCCACATCTTTATTAGAAGAATTTTGTTTTGTTTTGTTTTCAATAGTTACCTCGCCTTCTGTAGATTGCTGAGGTTGTTGATATTGATCAAATTGTTGTTTAAATTTTTCTTTAGCTTTCTTTGTAACATATTTAAGCAATAGAGGACCAAATAACCGCGTTATTATCTTTAGTCCATAATATATTAAGATTATAATGAAAATTACCTTTAATACCCCTTGTAGTGATGCTTCCTGCATAACATTTTTTTTCAAAAATAATGAACTCTACATACAATTACCCCCCCTCAACCTTAAAAAAATAATAAAATCTGCTATATTTGAACCAAATCTATTGAATATGTACCCTAAGTCTATTCTGCTATTAATTACCACATTTCTATGTAGCCTAACGGTTTCTGCACAATACACCGAGAAGATCAATACCAATAGACCAGGAACATCACAGGGTGCTTTCTCGGTTGGTAATAATGTTTTACAATTAGAAGGAGGTTTCGGTTTTGGAAAAGAGAAACATAAAATCCTCAATACTAAAACTAATACTTTTAAACTTGATTATTCTATACGCTATGGCTTATTAATTGAGCAATTAGAACTTAGATTAAATGGTACATTTAGAGCAGATGGAGTTAAACAAACTATTGGTGGTAACGAAGAAAAAATAAAGAGAAGTGATTTTGAAGTAAATACTATTGGTGCAAAATACTTGATCTATGATCCCTATAAGAAGCCCAAAAAAGATTCTATTAATTATGATGAATTGAAAAGCTGGAAAGAGCGATACAGGTTTAAATGGAAAAGCCTTATTCCTGCAGTTTCAGCTTATGTAGGTGCAAATTTTGTATCTAAAGACAACCCGTTTACAGCACCTAATGATGATACTTTTAGTCCAAAGATTGTTTTAATGACTCAAAATAACTGGACCACCAGTATGAATGGAAACTGGGTATTAGTAACCAACTTGATTGTTGATAAAGTAACTACAGATGACCCTATTATAGGTTGGATTATTACATCGACTCATACTATTAATGATAAATGGGCTGCTTTTGGAGAATATCAGGGACAAAAAAGTGATTTTTATAGCGATAATATTTTAAGACTTGGAGGAGCCTATTTATATAATAAAGATTTACAGTTAGATGCAAATATTGCTTTCAATTTTAAGGACACTCCTTCTGTTTTTACTTTTAGTTTTGGAGCATCGTATCGATTTGATTGGCATACCAAAGATGAGATCATCGAGCAACCAGGGCTAGAAGGCGGTATTAAAGAAGGAGAAAAAGAAGAAAATGAGGATGAAGGAGATGAACAAGATGGGCTTGATGAACTTGAAGAAGGTGAAGAAATAGAAAATGATAGCCTTAAATTGAGGAAAACTCCTTTTGTTAATGATTTTGAAGATGATGGTTTTAGAGAGGCAATCGAAAGCGACCTTGATCAAAGACGAACTGAAGAACGATTAGAACGTGAACGTATTGAAAATGAAAAAATAGCTAAAAAAGAAGATAAGAAATTTAGAAAAGAAGAAGCTAGACGTCTAAAACGTGAAGCAAAAGAAGCCAGAAAGGCTGAAAAAGCTGAAATTCAGGCGGAGAAAGAAAAGCAAAAAATGATCGATGATATTGATGCCGAATTGGATAAAATGGAGAAAGAACAAGGTGTGGATCAAGAACTACAAGATATAGATAAAGAACTTCAGGAACTCGAAAAAATGGAAAAAGACTTAGATCCTGATAATCAAGAAAAGGAAGAGAAAAAAGAAGAAGATGTAGATGCTGAATACGAAAAGTATCAAAAGGAGCAAGAAAAAGCCAAGAAAGCGGAAGAAAAGCGAAAGAAGAAAGAGGAAAAAAGGCGTCAAAAAGAAGAGAAGAAAAGAAAAAAAGAAGAAAAAAAGCGCAAAGGTAAAGAAGAAAAGGATAATAAAACTGATGATTTGGATCTTGATAAAGAATTAGAAAAAATAGATCAGTAATTAGTGATAAAAAGTAGGAATAAAACTCTTTAAAGCATCTAAATAAAGAATCTAATGCAATTATTACTAAAATGATCTGTATGCAACCATAATATTTAATAAAAGGATTATATATTTGTGATGAATTAGAGATGATATATGATTACGATTAAAGAAATTACTTCAAAAGGAGATTTAACAACGTTTGTTAAATTTCCTTTTGAATTATATAAAGATTCCCCATACTATGTACCTTCTATTATCAAAGAAGAAGTAGATGTGATGAATCCAAAGAAGAATCCTGTTTTTAGAAACTCTGATGCAAAATATTTCTTGGCTTACAAAGGCGATACCATAGTAGGGAGAATCGCTGCAATTATAAATTGGATTGAAGTAAACGAACAAAAAAAAACTAAAGTACGCTTTGGATGGTTTGATGTGATTGATGACATTGAAGTAACTAAAGCGTTATTAGAAAAAGTTTCAGAATATGGAACTCAACATGGTTTAGAGTATATGGAAGGCCCGGTAGGTTTTTCGAATATGGATAAAGCAGGAATTCTAATTAAAGGATTCGAAGAGTTAAACACCATGATTACCTGGTATAATTACCCTTACTATTCTAAACATCTGGAGCAACTTAATTTTGAACCCGCCGCTACATGGGTAGAATACAAAATAAGAGTTCCGAAAAAGACAAAAGAAAAGGTAATAAAATTTGCTGAGGTAATTAAAGAACGTTATCAGCTTAAGCTTCTTAAATTTAACAAAAGTAAAGAGATACTTCAGTATGCCGATGATATGTTTGATCTGCTAAACAAAACCTATAGTCACCTACAAACTTTTGTTCCTATACAGCAATACCAGATAGATATGTATAAGAAAAAATACTTACCCTATCTAAACCCCGAATATATTACCTGTGTTGCTGATAAAACAGGTAAACTTATAGCATTTTCAATTGTAATGCCTTCATTCTCTAAGGCTTTGAAAAAAATGAATGGTAAAGTATACCCACTAAGGTTTTTACATATCCTAAAAGCACAGCGCAGAAATGATACAGCAGCTTTTTATCTTATAGGAGTTGATCCAGAATATCAAAATAAAGGGGTAACTGCACTTATTTTTAAAGAAGTGAATGAAGCTTTTCTTCGTAATGGTATTGAAGTTGTCGAAACTAACCCTGAACTCGAAGAAAATAAAGCTATTCAAGCACTTTGGAATGGTTATGAGCATGAACAACATAAAAAGCGAAGAACTTTTAGAAAAAATATCTAATTATCAAA
>CAKMZM010000109.1 GCA_929200365.1 uncultured Flavobacteriaceae bacterium
TAATTGTTTTCTCTATGATTCCCTTTAAGTATGCCATTTGCTGATCTAGTGCCATAGACGCACTGGTATCTACCAGAAATATAATTCGAGCAGCGGCTTTCTGTGTTGCTTGTTTATATACTGTTGTAAATTTTCCTGTCTTCAGATATTGTTTTACAGATTGAAGTACTGATATTTCTTGTTCTCGTTCTGCCAGATGTGCTACTGAATGTAATTTCTGTTGAATTTCCAACAGGATTTCCTGTTTTTTGGTTGCCTTTGAAGCTGAAAATTTCAATCCTTGTTGTACAGCCTTCGGCAATTGAAATGCTGTAGTATTTTGTCCGTTTTGAGGTGCAGTTTCTTTCTCGGGAGTATGATTCTCTGTATCAGAAGAGTTTTCTTTATTCTGATCTGTTGGAGGAGTATATTCTTTTGCACGATGTTGCAATATAAAAGGTGCAATACGATCTACCATTGCTGTAGTTACCTGTTTCTCGTTATACAATGCTGCATATGCTCTTGCTGTTTTTAAAAGTAAGATATCTGCACGCATTCCTTCTACCTGATTGGCAATGGTTAACGTGGCACATTGTTCTTGTACTGATTCTGGAATACCTACCGTATTAAGGACACGTCTGGCAGAAATCACCTGATGCTTAACCTGCTGTTCTTCTTTTTGAAACCGATTATAAAATGCTATTGGATCACTATCAAAACTAAGACGTTGCATTGCAATTTTGGTACGTGTCTCTATTTCTTTGGGAGTTTGTATGGTAACACTTAATCCAAATCGATCTAATAACTGCGGTCGTAAGGCTCCTTCTTCGGGATTCATTGTACCTACAAGGCAAAAACGACTATCCATCCATTGAGAGATTCCTTCACGCTCTAGGTGATACCCTCCTGTTGCCGAAGCATCTAATAATACATCCATTAGATAATCATTGAGAAGATTTACCTCATCGATATACAAAAAACCTTGATGTGCCTGCGATAATAACCCCTTATCTACAATCGTAGTTTTCTGGTTAATCAATGCCTCCAGGTTAATGCTCCCTAATACCCGATCTTCGGTAGCGCCAATAGGTAAGTTAACAAATGGAAAATCTTCTCCCATCAACTGACTTAGTCCTCGTACCATAGTAGTTTTGGCAGTACCTTTATCTCCCGTTGCCAGCACCCCTCCTATACTTGGATCTACTAGATTGAGTAACAAACATAATTTTAGACCTTCTTGATCGGGGATGGCAGTAAAAGGATAGGTATATTTTGGTTTCATCTGTATTTTTGTATGATCGGTAAAAATACGGAATTATGTCTTAATGAAAGGTTATACAATTGCATCCTTATTAGTTATGTTGCCATATTTTTCAATTATCTTTAGCCTTATGTACTCTTGATATAATCGCCCCTTTATTTCTTACTAATATATTGGTAAGTTGGTTTATAGATTTTTTTTCGCAAAAAAGCTTTTCTAATTTTTCATCTTCCCTCTTTTATCCATTTTTTATAGGTTTTATCTGGATTAGATTAATATATACAAATATTAGTTTGGAAAACATGCCAAAAATTATTAAATTAATATACGATACTGTCTCTGTATAGTATACATACAATATTAAAGTTACAGTTTAATTTATTTGATAATTAGTGGGTAAATGAGGTATCCCCAAAACAGGACGCTATGCGGCTATTGTAATCATTTTTTGAAGCGATACAAATAAAGTGATTAATTTTTTTTGATTCTGGCAAAAAATAGTTGTTTTTTGATCAATTGTCCCGAATACTCGGGATTGCACTTCATAGTAGCGCTACGAAGTAAGAAAAAAACGAAAATCGACTGAAAAAGAGCATTCTTATAGCAAATTGAAAAAAATAAAAAACCTCAATAAAAAAAGCGTCCAAGAAATTGGACGCTTTTTTTATTGAGGTTTTTTATAAAGTAAAGCTAAGTACATGGCAAAAAATTAGGACAAATATTTAAATGGTTGATTATTAGAATATTATTAAATTATTAGGCGTATTACTATTCACAGTTAATTTTGTCATGTACTAAAAAAGGAGAAAGTCATAAAACCTGATGTGATACAGAGAATGATGAAAAATATATTTAATACCATTTTTTACTTATTGTTATAAAATAATTTGATAGAGAATAGTGAAATTTTTAAACTAATTTATAAAAGTTAATTGGTGCATAAAAAATACATATTTGGAGACTAATTATCAGACAATTAAGTGATTGCTGAAATATCCAAAATCTGTTATAAAACGGACGGGGATTCCTTTGTTTAATTTTATATATAAATAATTAAAAATCAATGTTTTACAATACAAAAGTACTTGCAAAAACTTAAAAATATATATACCTTTATATCTCAATACAGCCGCTATATTATTTGTTCAGTTTTTAGAAAAAATAACACGAATTGACTACATAAAAGAATACATATTCATATTGAACATTTATATGCTAATTAATTAACTAAAAAATAAAACAATGAAGTATAATCAAAAATCTAAAAAAGGACAGGAGGACAGAAATCACTTGTTTACTGATGCTGTCCTTGAAATGGGTTTATATACTTCGGTTGTTAAGCTTCTTTCAAAAGTGATGAGCGAATCAAATGGTGACGAAAAATTGGAAGAAACATTTCAATTTATAAGTAAAAGCTTCCCTGAAGTAGTAGCCAAAGGCAGTTAAATTTCTTGTAAGGAATTTGTTTCGTAAACTTTATAAGAGTAATGATAATTAATTCTAAGTGATCAAATTTGTCTTCCCCTAGGCAAACTAAACAATAAATAAGAGAAACATCGATTTCATTTCGAGTAATTAACATATCCAATTAGCAAATGCGAATTGGGAAAACTAATCGAAATAATCAATCTAGTAGTTACTATTTTCAACCTCTTATGATTTGATTGCATATACTAACTGTTACCGACACACCAACCAGTATTTTCTATAGTAATATAGGGTTTTTAGAACTATATAGTAGTTTTTAGGATAAAAATCCAGAAAACTAAGTGTATCTAAAAATCAATATCCACAGCATATATACACCCAACAGCATGTTTGGTTTACATCTGGATAATATAGAGAATACCAAACACTAACCCACCTATAAAGATCCAAATTACAGCTCGTTGCTGCCCAAAAAGGGAAAGTAGGGTATCGCGACTGTACTGGGTTTCACTTTCCCGAAACCAATCGATGAGTTCCCGTAGGTAATGGGTATGTAACAACATACCGATCTGGGGTTGACACCTATGGGCGTACCCTAAACTTTGGAAAACAAAAAACTTTAGCAACATGAAAACTTTAAAATATATATTATTAGCTATACTCCTTGGAGTTAACCTTGCTTCTTGTACGCCAGATGATAGCGTTAAAGAAAGCGAAACCTTAAAAACTGAAGTGTTAAGTACTACTGGAGAAGATGAAGAAATAGGAGATGAAGAGAGTTAATCTTAATCATTATAATTTAGTACTTTTGGGGGATGAAACGATATACGTTTACATCCCTCTTTTTTTTAGGTATAGTAATAGGTGTTATCTTCAATTCCTGTAATCATAATGTTACCGATAATTCGATTTCTCCTTTGATAATCAAAAAGATCGATTCTTTACATACTTATTATGATATGGCCTCCAGTAATTCGAATATTGAAGAACAAAGATTAGAAGCTATAAATAACTTTTTACAAGGAACTGAGAAATTAGAAATCGATTCATTACGACATAAAGGGCTCTCCTTATATGCAAAGTTGCTTAATAAATATAAAGGACCAGAAAAAGCAATGGATCAATCTTATGTATTATTAAAGCTTGCTCAACAAAATATGGATAGTTTTTATATAGGGAAAGCGTTGTATAGATTAGGATTTTATAACAAAAAACTTGATAATTATTTGGAGGCTTTTGGGTATTATAACCAATCGTTTAAGATTTACAGAAACCTTAAAGATAGTATCAATGCTGGTAAATCTCTAATGAATATGTCTAATATTCAAAGAAGATTAGGTGATCATAATGCCTGCAAAACTACGGCTACAGACGGTTTAAAATATGTAGAAAATTCTGATCAATATAAAACTATTTACGGGTTGTATCAAAACATTTCTTTAGCATTTAAAGAATTGGGAAACTACAATCAAGCTCTTTTATGGAATAATAAAATTATGGGCGTGATTAAAGATTCTATAGCAAGAAAGGAAATAGGAATAAGCAATCTACCCATTTTTAAAAACACTCGTGCAAATATTTTAGCAAAACAAAAAAAATATAAAGAAAGCATCAGTATTTTGCAGCCCTTATTAAAAGACGAGAACGTAATAAAAAAACGAACACGATATGCCCAAATTTTAAGTAATCTGGGGCATATTAAATTTCTTCAAAACCCCAAGAATGTAGAAAGCGAAACGATGTTATTAGAAGCATTCAGTATCAGGCAACAAGAAAAAAGCATATTTGGTTTATTTGCAAGTAACATACATCTTACTAAATATTACAGAAATAAAAACTTAAGTAAAGCAAAATATCATGCTCGGGAAGCTTATCAAAGCTTAAAAGATTTTGGCGATTATGAGGCATTATTGGAAGTACTAACTTTAATTACCGAATTAGATCCAAATTCTTTAGAATACCATCAACGTTTTAAAGAAGCTAGTCTTAAGCTCATGCAGCTTCGAAAAAAGACACGAGAAATCTATGCGCCTACACGATTCGAGAATGAAAACTTGCTAAAGGAGAACGCAGAAAAAAACAGAAAAATATCTGAGGTTCGTAATGAAAATACAATCTACCTCCTCGGGATGCTGCTATTAATTACAAGTATTGGATTTATAGTTTATTTTTTTAGACAACAAATGCACCATCTTAATCAGCAAAATAAAATAGTACAGTTTCAAACCAGTTACGAAACCGAAACCCGTATTTCTAAACGATTACATGATGAGTTGGGGAATGATATTTTTCAGATGATGATGCAATATCAAAACGATCCTCACGATCCTCATATTAAAGATAAACTCAATACCACTTATCTCAAAGCACGTGATATCTCACGCGAAAACAATGAATTTGAAACAGACGAGACTTATCCTGAAGAATTAAATAGTATGCTACAAAACTACACTCAAAATAACATTCAGTTAATTGCTATAGGATTTAATAAGATTGATTGGGTTAAGATGGATAAAACCATAAAAATAACGGTATACAGAGTATTACAGGAATTGATGACCAATATGAGAAAACATAGTAAGGCCAGTATTGTTAAATTAAAGTTTTCGAATACCAAAGATAGACTCACAATTCACTATTCAGACAATGGTGTGGGGATGACAGAAGAACATATACAATCCAAAAATGGACTTCGGAATACAGAAAACCGTATTCGAGCTATACAAGGAACACTTATCTTTGACTCAGAAAAAGACAAAGGCTTTAAAGTCGAAATACAAATCCCTAATTAAAAAGTTAGCAAGATGTTTTCTAAAGTATTGGTAGCAGAAGACTATGAGATTGCCAATCAAGGCATTATAAAAATACTGAATGATAAGATTGGAATCCACAATATTGAGCAAGCTAAATATTGTGATGATGCCTATTTAAAATTTCGAAAAGCATATAATGATCAGAAAGCGTTCGAATTATTGATTACAGATCTTTCTTTTAAAGAAGATCATAAAATCCAGACCATCACCTCAGGCGTCGAATTGATAAAGGGTATTAGAAGCATACAGCCAGATATCAAAGTGATCGTATATTCTCAAGAAAATAGACCCGATAAAATCAATATGCTATTCAAAAATTTTAATATCAATGGATATGTCTGTAAGGGTCAGAATGCAGTAAACGAATTAATAAGATGTGTTGATGGTGTTTATCAAGGAGCTACAGTACAACCGCCAGAATTAACCAATAGCTCTGAGATAAATATGATGATTCATCTAGACGATCTGGATATAATGTTACTAGAAAAATTGTCACATGGACTTACCAAAAAAGAAATCCGAACTAAACTAAAAAAACAAAATATATCTCCAAATAGTGAAAGTGCTATCGATAAAAGAGTAAGCAAACTTTTTGATGATTTCAAAGCTAAAAATACTACCCATCTAATAGCTATAGTAAAGGACTTGGGGTTAATATAGTATCGCTGTAGCGTTGTTCAAGTTTTAAAAATAGAAAAAAAACAAGAGTATAAAAGTCTCATAAATAGATTGGTATATGTTATTTTCAAAAAAAACTAGCTGAATTACAGAAATCTGTAAGGACATATGTCTTAGTCAATTTATGTTTGTACTGTAAAAGCAAGAAATGATATATGACGATGAACTTAGATCAATTAGTATTGAATTTTCTGTAATGAAATATAACGAAGAAAAATTGTTTTGTTTCAGTAATAAAGGAGTTTAAACATGCTCTAAGCTCAAAATAGTAAATGGTATCTAATCCAGATTTTGCATCAAAATTTTATACTAAAAGTTTTAGCTGCTACGTAAAAGTGTTTTTTAGGTTTATATATAGTACAGCTACGACAAAATTCAAAAAGACAACAAAAAGGTAGGCATTATAGTAGTTGAAAATTGAATAGAACTTTTGGTGCATATCTGGATTGTACCAATTCTTATATGATTTTAGTAACTAATTTTATATAGAAAAAGGAAGTACTTCAAAACGATATAAACTAACAATACTGATGGGTAAAGATCAAGTAATTATAGCAGGAATCATTGAAGGAGATGAAAGAACACTAACTTGTTTTTATAAAGAGAATATAGAATATATTCAGAGATATATTCTTCGTAATAATGGAAAACCCGAAGATGTAGAAGATGTCTTTCAGGATGCATTCATTGTACTATATCAGAAGTTACAATTAGGTTTTTTTGAACTACGAGTACCCATAAAAACTTATTTTTATGGGATTTGTAAAAACCTCTGGAGAAATCGGTTAAGGAAAAGGAAAAAACTCGTTATCTATAATGGGGGGAATTGTTTTGAAGAAGAAACTAATAATTTGTTAATAATTAATATCGAAAATCAAGAACGAGAACACCTTTATAGGAAACACTTTCATAAACTTAGTACAGGCAATAGGAAACTATTACATCTTTTCTTTGAAGGAAAATCAATGAAAGAAATTTCGAAAATCATAGGGCATTCTGAAGGATATACCAGAAAAAAGAAATTTGAAGCCAAAAAGAAATTATTAAAAATGATCGAAAAAGATCCAATATACAAAGAATTAACAGCCTTATACTAGTTTATATCAGAGATACTGCCAGAATCAATACTATCATAAAAAATAGTTAAACTATCTCTGTTCAATAGTAATACTTTCATATCTTTGCCTTTATAAATGGAAAGTTTGCCAATACATATAACAATTAATCCAGAGTTATACACCAAAAATCCTGAATCTTCTGATCTGGGGAAGAAAATAGTACACACTAGTATCGAGATGATAAATGATTTAGGCTTTGAGTCTTTCACGTTTAGAAAGCTGGGAGTTGCTATAGGATCTAATGAAAGTTCAATTTATCGTTACTTTGAAAGTAAACATACATTGTTGGTATACTTGATCAATTGGTATTGGAGTTGGATTGAATACAGATTGGTTTTTGCAACGACAAACATTACCTCTGCAAAAGAGAAATTAAACACCGCTATCACATTGCTTACTCAAGAAGTAAAGGAAGACAACTCTTTTACTTTTATTAATGAAGTGTTACTTAATAAAATTATTATTTCAGAATCTGCTAAAACCTATTATACAAAGGATGTAGACGAAGAAAATAAAAAAGGATTCTATAAAACTTATAAAAGAGTTGTACAAAGAGTGAGCGATATAGTTTTGGAGATAAATCCAAAGTTTGAATTTCCACATATGCTTATCTCGACAGTGATTGAGGGAGCACATCATCAGCGTTATTTTTCTCAACATCTTCCTGCCTTAACCGATGTTGAAGAAGGAAAAAATAATGTAGTGAGATTTTATACTGATTTAGTTCAAAAAGCTATTATGTGATGAAGTTATATTGTAATAATATATTTAGCTTTATAAAGTATAGTTCGTTTATCGTTGTATTTATAAGTGTGCTATTACAACCAATAGGACAGACTATCGCACTTTTTACTAATGATAATATCGAATTAGTGAAAGTAGATTGGGAAGAAGATTTTGATGAAGAAGAAAAACAAGAAGATGATTGTAAGGATGAAAAAAATGAATTTAAAATTTTAAACTCTTTAGATCATCATTTTCTCTACGCTTCAGAATATTCTTGTTACCAGATATTGCAATCTTTATATGATTTTGATCTCGAAATTCTCATCCCACCTCCCAAGCAGGTATAATTAAATTTAGGATTCTGCTTCTTAATCTGAATCCTTATCGCACTTCAGTTAGCTTCCATTATTATGGAACTTATTAATTTACATAATAGCATTTTAATTGATCAATAATTTTGTACCCAATGGGTATGGTATTTTTCAAATCAGTATAACTATGAATAATTCAAATTTATTTAAAAATTTTAAGGCTGATATTCCAGCCAGTATTGTTGTGTTTTTTGTGGCATTACCTCTATGTTTAGGTATTGCTTTGGCTAGTGGAGCTCCTTTGTTTTCTGGCTTGATTTCGGGTATCGTAGGTGGTATCGTAGTGGGAGCCATAAGTGGATCTCAAATAGGTGTTAGTGGTCCTGCAGCGGGGCTTGCAGCAATTGTATTAACCGCTATTGGTGCATTGGGAGGGTATCAAAACTTCCTTTTAGCAGTCGTTTTAGGAGGTGTGATACAATTAGTATTTGGTTTTTTGAAAGCAGGAATTATTGGATATTATTTTCCATCATCTGTAATTAAAGGAATGCTTACAGGAATAGGTATCATTATTATACTTAAACAGATACCTCATTTCTTTGGATATGATGCAAATCCAGAAGGTGATTTTGCATTCTTCCAAATAGATGGAGAAAATACGTTTTCAGGGATTTTAAGTGCAATTAATGCTATTAGTCCTGGAGCTACTTTAATAGCAGTGATCGGCCTTGGAGTTCTTCTTTTATGGAGTAACATACTTTCAAAAAAGGGAAAAATATTTCAACTTATTCAAGGGCCTTTGGTAGCAGTTGTAGCTGGTATTATATACTTTATAGTTACAGCTGGGAATGATACTTGGGGAATCTCTTCAGAACATCTGGTAAGTGTACCTGTACCAAAGGATGCATCTTCATTCTTAGCGCAATTTAGCTTTCCAAATTTCGGAGCCATTACCAACCCGCAAATATGGGTAACCGCTTTTACTATTGCCTTGGTAGCTAGTCTCGAAACCTTATTGTGTGTAGAAGCAACAGATAAGTTAGACCCTCGTAAACGAGTAACACCAACCAATCGAGAATTATTGGCACAAGGCACAGGAAATATCATTTCTGGACTCATCGGAGGGTTACCGATTACCCAAGTAATTGTTCGTAGTTCAGCAAATATCCAATCAGGAGGTAAATCCAAAATGGCGGCAATCTTACATGGATTCTTATTGTTAATTTCTGTAATTTTAATACCAAAACTTTTAAATAAGATTCCGCTATCTGTATTAGCTGCAATTCTTCTTATCGTTGGGTATAAGCTTGCAAAACCAGGATTGTTTAAAACCATGTATCAATTAGGTTGGAAACAATTTGTTCCGTTTATGGTTACGGTTATAGGTATTGTATTTACAGATCTTTTGGTAGGGATAGCACTAGGTTTATTAGTAGGTATTGTCGTTATTCTGATTAAGAGTTTTCAAAACTCACATTTCTTACATATCGAAGATAAAAGTAACGGTAAGCATAAAATAAAGATGACATTAGCAGAAGAGGTAACATTCTTCAATAAAGGAGCTATTCTTAAAGAACTAGACTCCCTTCCTAGAGATACTTATTTAGAACTTGATGTTCGAAAAACAAGATATTTAGATAACGATATTGTT
Organism: uncultured Flavobacteriaceae bacterium; assembly: GCA_929200365.1. Taxonomy (GTDB): domain Bacteria; phylum Bacteroidota; class Bacteroidia; order Flavobacteriales; family Flavobacteriaceae; genus Aquimarina. The sequence continues at coordinate 9,966 of CAKMZM010000109.1, forward strand.
GAAATTCTTGAAGACTTTTCCGAAAAAGCAAGAAATAGGAATATCGATATCCAGCTTATTTCAGAAAGAGGTATTATAGAAAACCCCGATAGCTTTATTCGGTTTTTTAAATTACGCCCTAAAAGCGCTTAAAAAACAAGTGTATGAAAACTAATGTATTAAAATCAAAATATAGACTATTAGTATTAATTGATCAAACCAAATCCTCATACACGGCTTTACGTAATGCTGTAAATTTGGCAAAGATTATAGATGCAGGAATCGAGATTTTTTATGTAAAACCACCTACGCAGGTGGTTAGATATGATAATCAAATAGCTGTAATGAGAACATTAGAAGAAGAAAGAATTGCTTCAAAAAGGGTAATGCAAAAGTTAGTTGACACCGTATCAGATATAGAAAATATCCCTATTATTTATAACTTTACCTTCGGAAATGTTATTACTGAAATACAAAATCACATTACCAAAACACAGCCAGATATTGTTGTTATTGGTAAGCGAAAGTTCAAAATAGTAAACTTTTTGGGAGATGGACTAACGTCTTATTTATTGAAACATCACAAAGGAGGGATTCTTATTTCTGGAAGCGATAAAAACCTTGCTTCTTATCATGATGCATCTCTGGGTTTTCTTGATGATATATCGATAAATAATGAAGTTGAAATTGTTCAGGATTTAAAAAAGCATACTCATAAACCTTTTAAGCTATTTAAAATTAAGAAAACAAGTTCTAAACTTAAAAAATCAATGATTTTTTCGAAACCTAAAAAACAATCTATAATAACAAATACAGTAATCTTTGAATTTGAAGAAGGATTGGATAATAGTAATAGTGTCTCAAAATACATTGAAAAGAATAAATTGGGTCTGCTTTGTGTAAAAAGAGAAACCCAAAAAAAGCTAAGCAAATCAATAGGTCTCAATGCTAAAGTTCAACAGACTATAAATAAAACAAATGTCCCAGTTCTTATCCTGGCCAATTAAAAATAACAATTATGAAAGCACATACCAAAGAAACACAAGGTACAATGACACCAGATAGTGCATTAAAAACCCTTATAGAAGGAAACCAACGTTTTCAAAATAACCTTAAGACAGATAGAAACTTATTGCAACAGGTAGACCAGACTGCAGATGGTCAATTCCCCTTTGCAACTATATTGAGCTGTATCGATTCTCGAGTGTCATCAGAATTAATTTTTGATCAAGGTCTAGGTGATGTTTTTAGTATACGAATTGCAGGAAATTTTGTGAACGAAGATATCTTGGGTAGTATGGAATTTGCTTGTAAACTGGCAGGAACAAAGCTGTTGGTGGTCTTGGGGCATACTGCCTGTGGTGCCGTTAAAGGAGCTTGTGATCATGCCAGACTAGGAAATTTAACTACCTTAATAAATAAAATAGAACCAGCGGTTGAAGCAGTTAAAGAACCAAAAGATGATGCTTTGAGAAACTCAAAAAATATCGATTTTGTAAATGAGGTCGCAGAAAAAAATGTAATCATGACCATTGAGAATATTCGCTCTTCAAGTGAGGTTCTTGCCGAAATGGAAAATAAAGGAGAAATAAAAATAATTGGTGGAATGTATGATATTAAAACTGCTGAAGTAAAATTCTTTTAAATATAAAATCAAAGCCTAGCTTTTTATTTTTAGCAAATTGAAACAAAATTAACCCACCTCATAGATTTCCAACAGAAATAAATAAATTTTATTGGTAGGTTATTCTATTATAAAAATATTAGAACATATTTTAGACAACCTCTTAGCGCAATCTAACATAAACACCTTAAATCCGCAAGTATTTTTAAAACTTGAGTGTTTATAGACATTCAAGAAGTTTTTCCTTCATCCATTTGGGTGAAATCAAAATACAACTGTAAGCTTCATAACCCCAGTAAACACTATGGCTGTGAAATAAGCAAGAAAATAACTTGCGGATTTAAGGAAACATATCATAATTTACTTTTTCCTTTAAGCAATAATAAATAGTTTTGCTTATAATCAATTTTGATAAATATGGCTTTAAACACAAAAAAAATACCTGTAACGATTATTACAGGATTTCTAGGATCTGGAAAAACGACTTT
>CAKMZM010000110.1:0-9883 GCA_929200365.1 uncultured Flavobacteriaceae bacterium
TCAGGATTTGCTGTGGATCATCAGGGTTTACTGTGGATTGTCAGGATTTGCTGTGAATCATCAGGATTTGCTGTGTGATATACAAATCTAATTTAAAAGTTTTAAATAACATTGATTTCAATTATTGTGAGTTTACATCATTTTTATAACTAGATACTATGTTTGTGTTTTTAAACACTTTTATGGTTGAAGATAGTATTTAGGCATAGATAGTAAGTCCTGTATGTTTTGGGAAAGTGAATTTGAATGTATTGATTATTGGTAGTTATACAAATTATAGATCGATTTTGAATACAGGTTAAGAATGTTTGAGAAGTACTACTATGCTGTTCTTATTTTTAATGTCCTTAGATAACTTTTAACTTCAATGTACATAGCTTCTTTACTGTATATATCATGAATGTTATTATAGCAATGATACCCAAAAGAATAATTCATAGAAAATTCTTCTATATCGATTAATTCAGGATTGTTTTTATAGTTTTCTATTTCTTCTATAAACCTCTTCTTTAGGTTTGAATAGTTTATTGCATATCGTTTATTAGTATTAAAACCATCTATCAATTGACTAACTCGATTATTTATCTTTTGTAGTTGTTTCCAGGAATCTTTTAAAAAACTAAATTCTTCTCTTGTGCTCATAATCAATGTTGGTTTATTATGATGATAAAATTAAAAAATATATGCCTCATTAAAAGGTGTTTATCGACCAAATACACTAAAACTATCGTTAAATGGTTATTTTTTATCGACGAATGGTTTTTTGAAATGAATTCGATCAGACAAAAAAATATAAAAATCAGTATAGAAATTGTAGGTTTGCGTAAAAATGGAGTAACATTTATCGCTGCTAAGACATTTATATTACAAAAGGTATTTTTTATATAGAAAATAATACATATTCCTACACAAGAAAACCTTCACCAAATTCATGTTATTTATTATCATTACGCTTCAATATCAACCTTAGGTTGTAACGGTTGCAATACCTGCAGTGCCTTATCTACAGAGGTAACATTTTCAAAAGTTAATAATAACCTTAATCCGTTTCGTGTATTTTTTTCTTTCATCTTACAAACTCCAGGATTCTGTTGTACAAATTGCAATACAGATGTAAATGCCGAACTTTGATAAAAACCAGATTGTTGATCACTAATAAAATAGCCAATCAATTTACCTTGTTTCATAATAATTTTTTCTAACCCAATAGATGTAGCTATCCATTTTATTCTAACCGAATTTAATAAATCTATCGCCTGATCCGGTAATTCACCAAAACGGTCAATCAATCGTTTTTCGTACTCCTGTAAGTCTGATTCTTTTTTAATGGTATTAAGTTCGGTGTATAGACTAAGGCGTTCGGTAATATTATTGATATAATCATCTGGGAATAACAATTCGAAATCGGTATCGATTTGTGTGTCTTTTAAATATACCTTGTCTGTTGCCTCTTCTTTATATAATTCTGCAAACTCATTTTCTTTGAGTTCTTCGATGGCTTCATTTAGGATTTTCTGGTAGGTTTCAAATCCAATTTCATTAATAAACCCGCTTTGTTCTCCTCCTAACAAGTCTCCTGCTCCTCGAATTTCGAGATCTTTCATCGCAATATTAAATCCACTTCCCAGTTCAGAGAATTGCTCTAATGCTGTGATACGTTTACGGGCATCTTCGGTCATAGCAGAATAGGGGGGAGTGATAAAGTAACAAAATGCTTTTTTATTACTTCGACCTACACGACCTCGCATCTGATGCAGGTCAGAAAGACCAAAGTTATTGGCATTATTGATAAAAATGGTATTTGCATTCGGGACATCTAACCCGCTTTCTACAATAGTGGTAGAGATCAATACATCAAACTCTCCGTTCATAAAAGAAAGCATAAGACTTTCTAGTTTTTTTCCTTCCATTTGCCCATGACCAACACCTATTTTGGCATCGGGAACTAAGCGTTGTACCATCCCTGCAACTTCTTTAATATTTTCGATTCGATTATGAATAAAAAACACCTGACCACCACGTTGGATTTCATAACTTACAGCATCTCGTATTGTTTCTTCGCTAAATCGTATTACGTTAGTCTCAATGGGATAACGATTGGGAGGCGGAGTAGTAATGGTAGATAAATCCCGTGCTGCCATAAGGCTAAACTGTAATGTTCTTGGGATTGGTGTAGCGGTTAGAGTTAGTGTATCTACATTTTCTTTTATGGTCTTGAGTTTATCTTTTACCGATACTCCAAATTTTTGTTCTTCATCAATAACCAATAACCCGAGATCTTTAAACTTCACATTTTTGTTAACTAGCTGGTGAGTTCCAATAATAATATCTACTTTACCTACAGCCAGATCTTCTAGAGTCTCTCTTTTTTGTTTTGCTGTACGAAAACGATTTATATATTCTACAGTTACCGGGAAATCTTTAAGACGTTCTCTAAAGGTTTTTGCATGTTGAAATGCAAGAATTGTAGTGGGTACCAGAACAGCTACTTGTTTTCCATTATCAACAGCCTTAAATGCTGCCCGAATAGCAACTTCGGTTTTACCAAAACCAACATCTCCACAAATAAGCCGATCCATTGGGCGTTCACTTTCCATATCTGCTTTTACTGCTTCTGTAGCCGTACTTTGATCGGGGGTATCTTCATATATAAAAGAAGCTTCCAGCTCATGTTGTAAATAACTATCTGGGTTATACTGAAACCCTTTTTGTAGTTTCCGTTTTGCATATAACTGAATCAAATTGAAAGCGATATGTTTTACCCGAGCTTTGGTTTTTTGTTTAAGAGTTTTCCAAGCTTTAGAACCTAATTTGTATAGCTGCGGAGGTTTACCATCTTTCCCATTAAACTTTGAAATTTTATGAAGCGAATGTATACTAAGGTAAAGCACATCTCTTTCTCCATAAATTAGTTTGATAGCCTCTTGTTTTTTACCCTCTACATCTATCTTTTGTAATCCACCAAATTTACCAATCCCATGATCGATATGAGTTACATAATCACCTACATCCAGATTAGTAAGTTCTTTTAGAGTAATCGCCTGTTTTTTGGCATATCCATTTTTGAGATTAAATTTATGGTAACGCTCAAATATCTGGTGATCTGTATAGCAGGCAATTTTACGATCGTGATCAATAAATCCCTGAAAGGCAGAAAAAACAATGGTTTCATATTGTTTTACATCAAGGTCTGCATCGTCAAAAATATCATGAAAACGTTTTGCCTGTTGTTTACTTACGCAAAAGATATAGTTCTTATAACCTGTTTCATGATTTTCATTCAGATTTTTGATCAGTAAATCGAACTGTTTATTGAAAGAGGGCTGAGGTTTGGTGTCAAATTTTATGGTATAATCTGCTTTGGTAATGGGACGATTACCAATTTCGATTAATGTAAAATCTAATAATTGCTTTTTGATAAGTTCTGATGTAGCAAAAAGTTCTGTTGGGGTACCATGTTTGATATCTTTAGAAAGCGTTTCGAATGCTTCTTTAGCTTTTTCAAAATTCTTGTCAATTCTGGCAGAAAGAAGGTCGATGTCTTTCGTGACAATTACGGTTTTTGAGGCAATATACTTTAAGAAACTCTCTCTGGTTTCCTGCAATGCTTTGTTTTCGACATTGGGGATGATAGAGATTTTTTTAATTTGATCTGTAGAGAGTTGAGTTTCTACATCAAAAGTCCTAATACTGTCAACTTCATCGCCAAAAAATTCGATTCTATAGGGTTCATCATTACTAAAAGAAAACACATCTACAATCCCACCACGAACCGAAAACTCTCCAGGCTCGGTAACAAAATCCACTCTTTGAAACTGATATTCGAATAATACTTCATTTACAAAATCGAGTGAAAGCGTATCATTAACATTAATTTTTAAGGTGTTTTTTTCCAGTTCTTTTCTGGTTACTACCTTTTCGAATAGCGCATCTGGATAGGTAATGATTAATGCTGGTTTTTTTCGAGAGTTGATACGATTAAGTACTTCTGCTCTCAGTAATACATTTGCATTATCGGTTTCTTCAATTTGGTATGGTCTACGATAACTCCCAGGATAAAAAAGTACATCCTTGTCCCCGAGTAATTGTTCGAGGTCATTAAGATAATACGCTGCTTCTTCTTTGTCATTAAAAATACAGAGAAAGGGTTTTTCGGCTTGGATAAAGCTATTTTCGATGATAAATGATAACGATGATCCAATACTTCCTTGCAGATGTATTTTTGTTTCAGACTGGGCAATAGCTTTTTCCAGTTTCTGCAATTGCCGAGACTTCGCAACAATTTGCGAGATTAAATTTGCACTCACCTAATGATCTTTTATAGCAAATATATGAGCTATATCAATTTCAGGCAAAGAGATATTAAATTTGTTTTGTAAAAGAGAAGAAGTAGACGCTTTGTAAACCATAGAATAGAGGGGGTAATAAATTTATTTTTCAGTAATTTGGGCGTGACCACAAGGGTCAGGCTTTTCATTACAATTCCTCGCCTTTCCTTACGTCGGGCTGTGGGATTTTCATTACAATCCTTTACGCAAAGAATGCTCTTAAAATTCCAAAATCAAAGGATACCATTTCTGATTTAAGTTTACTCAAGCACAATTATGTTATGCAAAAAAAATAAAATTAGGGCGAATACTAAAAATTTGCAGCAAAAAGAAAAAGCTCAAATGAGTTCTATAAAAAAGAACCTGTCTAAAAAACGAAAAATAAAATTAAAAAAAACAGATCAAATTTACCTCAATGATAAGGTAAAATCTAACCTTATACTCACATACTTTAATGATGAAATAAAATTTATCAAAAAAAAATAGCAGGTTCCGAAAAATGATACCAGTATGCTTTATTATTGCACAATAAATGATAAAAGAATTGTCAAAACAACATTAGCATCAATATTAAATCCAATTTTTCAATCCCGATCAGGGTAGGACTAAATCGGGATGAAATTTTGGATTATGTAGGGTTAGATTACCTTTTTTTTCAGCTATTGGCTGATTTTGCAACCCCCTAAAACTCTCCCATGCTTTGGTATGGGAGGGTTTTATAACTGTAATATACAAAGAAAATAAATTTTTTGGTAAAATTCATTAACAAAAACAATGATGAACTAAGCTTGTATTAATAATTTAAATTTCAACATATGGTAGCACCTCAAGATTTTTATATTAGCACCTTATTCTTATTGCCCCAGAATAGAAGGCATACTAACGATATTTTTATAGCAATGAGAAACAAGCCTAGTTTCTTCTTTAATATATACGATTGTACAAGAAAAACAATTAAACAAACAACAAAAAATGAATAAAGTTTCAGAGGTTTGATTTTCGAAATACTTCCAGCTTCTGACTAAAAAACAAAAGAACAACTTTGGACACTAGACTTCCAACATCAAACTAAACTGGAATGTCTACTTTGGACTACCTAATAATTTTGGTACTATTTTTAAGCCACATTATTTAATTGATTTATTTTAATTTTTAGTTCCTTATTCGACCAAAGAGAGACACTTGGATTTTATCCTATCCTATGAAAACAAATCCCGAACCTTGACGATTCGGGATTGATATTTTTAAAAGTGTTTTTAATGTCTTGGTTTTTTGCTCATTTTGATAACTGCGTGAACAAATACCTTTTGATCTTCAATCGTATAGTGGATTCCGTAAGGAAAACGTTTTGTGAAAACGATCCTAAAATCCCGATAACGCAATTGAAAAAGTTTAGGCTCTTTTTCTATTCTGGTAATAACTACGTCTATTTCTTCTAATAACTCAATACCTAAACCAGTTCTTTGTTCCTCATACCAATCAAGGGCATCAGCAATATCTAATTCTGCCCCTTTTTAATGATCAACTCATACTCCATACTTAGCACGTAAATCAGATTTTACAGCAGACCAACTTCTCCCACTTGCAGGATTGGCTTTGTGATCCTCTAAACGTTGATCTAAAATATCTTTTTGTTCTTCTGTAAGTTCATAAGAAGGTTCACTTACTTTTCTTCGGTATTGAAGCATATTTTTGATAGCTGCAATAAAATCAGGATCTTTTACATCATTCAATTCATTCTGTATCCACTTGATATCTCCCTGTAAATCCATAATATTCTTTTTTACATTCATAACAAAGATAGTTAATATACTAATATTTTTAAGTTTTGTGTTGCTAACACACATATTTTTAGTGATCAAGCATATTTTTTTTAAGCTATTAAAAGCTTTAAGGGAGTGAGTAATTATTTCTTTTTTAATTCGAAATCATTAAATTCTGTTCGTTGATCGATTTCTGCTATGGCAACCAGTATTTTTACTAATCCAGTACATATTGCCCTTGATAGCTGTATTTTGAAGTTAAACTTATTTTAAAAACATTTTTACTGGGGTTATCGGGTTTAGATTCGCGTATATTATTGCTTGAATTTTAATTTTATTGATGATGCGAAAATGTGGGTGTTTCTGGTTTTATATGCTACCTAGTTTTGCTTTGGTAATTATTGTATCAAGGGTAAATAAGATGAGTCGTAGGCTTGAGAAAACAAAAAGCGAGATCAAAATGCCCTCGCTTTTTTACGCTTTATGTACCAGTTCCAATAGGAACAATACTATCCTATATCTTCTCATGGCTTATCGATGTATCGCATAACTAGAAGACGCAGGTAGTTGTTTTATAAAATTAATAAATGGCTTAAAGTTTAATCCGAATTTAATGTATAAAGTTTTCATATTTCATCATTTTTAAATTATTAATATCTCTTTGTATATTGTATAAACAATTGCCATGCCAAAAACCTAAATATTTTTTAAAGCAAACAATATCAGTAAGTTGCTTTAATTTTTTTTCACGAATAAGTAAACAATAAGATAGTGAACTTCAATTTTTTCTAAAAAATTCATGATAATTCTAGTGAAACTAAACTTAGAATCATTGTCGACCATTTTAATTTCGATGTGTGTTTTAAGTATTGATGCGATAGGTAAATAATTAATTTTTATCAAATTAAAGGCGCTTTTTTACAACATTCTTTTACTCATAAATAGAGTTAAGCGTAAGAAATTATTTTAAACTAAAAAATGACAGCTATTAATTTTAAAAGGGATATAGTTTAGTTATATTTGCGGCAAATTAAACAAAAGTATACAATGTCAATATCTGATTTATTTGATAGTGGATTTCAGAAAAGAAACCAGAGCCATTTTGCAGCAATTGTAAAAGTAGCAATGAGTGATGGAGTAATAACTGATGAGGAGAAGGATTTTTTAGACAGATTAGCCAGAAGACTGGATATTTCTGAGAATGATTATAAGGAAATTTTAAAAGATTATAGTACATATCCTATTAATCCTCCAACAAGTTATGAGAGAAGGCTTGAGCGATTGTACGATTTGGCTAGAATGGTATATGCAGATCATGTAAAGGGTGAGGGTCAGGTAGTCTTATTAGTGAAACTGAGTATTGGTTTAGGGTTTACTCCAGAAAATGCAAAATATATAGTTGATAAAGCTTTAAGTCTGGTTGATCAGGGAGTAGATAGTGGTACTTTTGAAGAAGAGATTAAAAACATAAATAGATAATGAGAATTTATTAAAATCATAAAAATAGGCAGCTTAATCGGCTGCCTTTTTTGCTATCTGTTTTGTGATTTTATAAATCAATTCTTCTTGCTCAAAGGGTTTGGCTATAAAGTCATCCATCCCCGATCGTATACATTTATCTCTCGCAGCATCATTAGATCTACCAGAAAAACCTATGATAGGTATAGCTGAGATGAATTTATCTCCATAATTATTTCGAATCATCTGTGTAGCTTGATATCCATCTATTTTAGAAACTGTAAGATCCATCAAAATCAAATCATACTTACGTCGCTCTATATAATTAATAGCTTCTTCACCGTTAATAGCGATATCGACAAAAAAATTACCCTGAGAGATCAGTACCTTCATAATTAAATATTGAGTAACTTCTTCATCTTCGACTACTAGAATCCTATATTTTTTTGCGCTTTTCGGCAATGTGTATCGTTTCTTCTTTCGCTCTGGAGTTGTTTTTATGATTTCAAATTTAAATGGAAGCTTTATATTAAACGTAGTGCCTTTTTCTGGCATACTAGTTACCTTTATTTCTCCATTTAAGAGATCTATTAAATTTTTCACGATTGCAAGCCCAAGACCAGTGCCAGAAATTCGTTTACCAGCGTCAAAACGAGTAAATCGATCGAAGAGATATGGAATATTTTCCTCCATTATGCCAATTCCTGTATCTTCGATTTTAAAATTAAGGCTAAGTTTATTTGTTCGTTGATAATTTTTGATAACCGAGAAGGTAATTTTTCCTTCTTCGGTAAATTTAAAAGCATTAGAAAGGATATTATTCAAGATTTGATATACTCTGGTTCTATCTCCGATAAGATATTCCTGAATATTTGAATCCACATTGGTTTCAAAAGTAATTTGCTTTTCTTTGGCGATTCTGGAGTAAGATTCATGAACCCCATCGATTAAATTCTGAATAGAAAAACGTTCTTCTACAATCTTTAGCTTTCCTGATTCTATTTTAGACAAATCGATCATGTCATCAATAAGAGCATTAAGATGAAGACTTTCTCTTTTTATAATTCTGGCAAGTTCTTCTTGTTCAAAGGTTAATTTGGTTTTCTCTAGAACTTCTACAAACCCTAATATACTTGTGAGAGGTGTTCTTATCTCATGATTGATATTAGCAATAAAATTATTCTTGAATTCTTCTTTTTCTAATAGATATTTGTTCTTGAGCTCTAGTTCTTTGGCTAATAAAATGGATTCATTTTTTTGTTGGGCAATTTGGTTTAAATCCTTGTATTTTGTGGTGTAATCGAAAAGAGTAATAGTAATTTTATCTTTTTCAGGCGTAAGTGTGATGTCACAAATTTTTTCGGTTTTATCATCCTCGATATGAATACAAGGAAAATTTAGCACTTTTTTATCTGAGGAGGAGTCGTTTTTTTCAAATTCTCTCAAGATTTCAAAAAAGGGATGAGCATCAAGAATTAGTGTGTCTTCTTTCCAATTAAAAAAAGTATGATCATTTTCTATAATGATATTATCATAAGTAACATGAATAACTTGTACTTGTGGATTAAATTGCGAATGGTCGCTTTGATGTTTCATCATGCTTGCTTGGTTATTTCTTCTGCCAAATCTAAAAAGAAACTCTCGACATTTTTATTTGTTTTAGCACTGGTTAGGTCATCAAAAGGAATATTTTTTTCAGTAAGTTGACTTCTGATTTCTTTTTCATTAACCAGGTCGAGTTTATTCCCTATTACTATGACGGGTACTTTGATGTAGTTTTCTTTAAGGTATTCTAGATCTTTGGTAATCGTTGCGTATGTTTCTTCTCTGGTTACATCAAAAACATAAATAAAGGCATGCGATCCCAGAAGGTATGATTTTCTGGTATCTTCTATGCTAATAGAATGCCCTTCGGTATCCCAAACAATCATTGATAACTCTCTGCCATCAGGAAATTTTATCAATTTCTTTTTTATCTGGACTCCCAGCGTTACCTTATATTCTTCTGAAAATTCGTTGTCCATAAAACGTCTGAATAGAGACGTTTTTCCAACACCAAAGTGTCCTAAAAGCACTACTTTTTTAGACAATTTCATCTGCAAAATATTTTTTTAATTTTTTAGTAAATAGGGTACTGTTTTTTAGATCTTTGCTAGAAATGTGATTTTTAGCAAATTCTATAATCTGATCTTCCAAAACTTCTTTAAACATCATAGTATATGCTCCAGAAATTACGGCAGCTACATAATAAGAATAAAAATTTTGGATATGTATAGTATATAGTTCATATTCTATGAGTTCTAAATTTTGATTTCCTCCTTCAAAAGCATCTTC
>CAKMZM010000110.1:9983-12003 GCA_929200365.1 uncultured Flavobacteriaceae bacterium
AGAGAGTTCTTTTTTTTGATTAACAATTTTAGTTAGGTTATCGATTTTTTGAGCAATGGAGTCAGCAAATTCATGTTCTTCTGTGAAAAGAAGTTCTTTAAGAATTTTAAGTTTATCCTGCTCTTCCATAATTTTGGATAGATTGGATTATTTTTGGTTGATTTTCTCTCCTAGGTTGATTAGAAGGTCTCCCAACGTTTTTTTATCAACTTTTTTAGCGTCAAGCATATCATTTTTATCGGCTAAATTATCTTCTAATTCAGTGATTCTGATGTTTATATCTGTACTTAGATTGTCAATTGCTTGATTTAGCTCTTTGCGAGTATCATCAATAAAGTCTTCGAGTTCCTTCTTTTTTGAAATAATCTCTTTTTTTACTTTTTCAAACTCTGAATTATAAGCAGCAATATTCTCTCCAAAAATCAGGTTTTTTATTGCTTCTATTTTTGAAGAAGGGTCATTAGCAGATTTTTCTTCAACAGCTTTATTTTCTTTAGCCATTTTAATCGGTTTATTAGATTCTTATATTTTGAATTCACGTAAAATTAACATAAAAACGTTAAAAAACTGTTATAATAGTGATATGTTAATTTCATTAATTCCAAATTCTATTCCTTTAAAAAGATTTTATTGTATGTTTCATTTTTAAATCTAAGGAGATAGAAATATATCAAAGCTCTATAAAAATACAAACAATCGATATATAAGGGTAGTAAAATGAGATTATTTTAATTATTTAGACTTATTCCATAAAAGATTCTACTTTTTCAACCATATTTTTGCTGCCACAGATAAAAGGAGTGCGCTCATGTAATTGAGTTGGCTTAATATCCATAATTCGGTTATATCCATCACTAGCTTTACCTCCAGCTTGCTCAGTAAGAAAAGCCATAGGATTACACTCATATAATAGGCGAAGTTTTCCATTAGGAGATTTCGAAGTATTTGGGTACATATATATTCCTCCCTTTATCATATTACGATGAATATCACTTACCAAAGAACCGATATATCGAGAAGTATAGGGACGATCTTCTTTTTCTTCCTGGCAATATTTGATATAATCTTTAATCCCTTGCGGAAAATGAATGTAGTTTCCTTCGTTTACCGAATATATAGTGCCATCTTCTGGAAATTTCATATTAGGATGTGATAAGTAGTATGTTCCTAACGCAGGATTTAATGTAAACCCATTAACACCATGACCTGTTGTATAGACAAGCATTGTAGAGGTTCCGTAAATGATGTATCCTGCTGCTACTTGTAAGTTGCCAAGCTGTAAAAAATCATCCAGAGTTACAGGAGTTCCAGTTGGGGTTATTCTACGATATATTGAAAAAATCGTCCCCACAGAAACATTAACGTCAATATTAGAACTACCATCCAAAGGGTCTATAAGAACCACATAATTATTGCGGTGATCATTTTTTTGCCCTTTTATAGTAATGAATTTATCGTTTTCTTCAGAAGCAATCCCACATACAATTTCTCTATTTGTAAGGGTGTTAATAAAGGTTTCATTAGCCAAAACATCTAGTTTTTGCTGATCTTCACCTTGTATATTGGTTTCTCCTACAGCTCCTGTAATATCTACTAACCCTGCTTTGTTTACCTCGTGATTCACCATTTTTGCAGCCAATCGAATTGAGTTGATTAAACGAGAAAGTTCTCCGCTTGCATACGGAAAATCATTTTGATTCTCTATAATAAATTCTCCTAGGGTTTGATTTCTTCTTATCATTATATGGTGAATTTTATTTGCTACAAAAATATTATTTTTTAGGCAACTATAACGTTTTCGGGAGTTTTAATTATTTAAGTTGATTAAGAATAGTAAAAACACCGAATGTAACTATATAGTATTTGGTCGGAAATACAGCAATATCAAGTTTGTCTCTTTTTGCAAAATTTATGATTTTTTTAATCGTTTGATGCTATAGCATCTACTTCGTAAAAGAAAATCAAGATTTCATCAAAAATCTCTCAAATTATGAAAATCGTCTATTTCCGACCAAACACT
>CAKMZM010000111.1 GCA_929200365.1 uncultured Flavobacteriaceae bacterium
AGAGATATTGACCATCTTTTATAATGCCAATCCACATAATTCTTTAGGTTGGGATCTTAGTGCACCTACCATGGAATCTTGGAGAGGAGTTACATTAGAAAACGGTAGGGTAATAGAGTTAGCAATGTGTGGTAGAAGTATGACCACTTTGCCAGCAGAAGTTTCCAAATTGACCGAATTAAAACTTTTGTCGTTATGTGGCAGTCAAATAAAAAGTATCCCTGCTGAAATTGGAAACCTTTCTAAATTGGAAACATTAATATTTTCTGGAAATAGTCAATTAACAGCAATTCCTGCTGAAATTGGAAACCTTACAAGCTTAACAAAGTTATCTATTGTTAATTCATATAAATTAACCCAGATTCCTGTAGAAATAGGGAATTTAATGAAGTTGGAGACGTTAGAAATATGGGAAAATAAATTAACCCAGATTCCTGCAGAAATAGGAAACTTGATCAATTTGAGAGAGTTACGACTTCGAGATAATCAATTAACTGCTATCCCTGCTGAAATTGGAAACCTCACTAATTTGGAGGAGTTAGATTTATTTTCTAATCAAGTAACCACTATTCCTGTAGAAATTGGAAACTTGGTGAAGTTAAAAATCTTAATTTTATCGAAAAATCAAATAACCACTATTCCTAATACTATCGGAAATCTGAATACTCTAGAAAAGTTGTTTTTATCTAAAAATCAAATAACAACAGTTCCTAATACTATCGGAAACCTTAATATGCTAACGGCTTTTGGAATAGCAGATAACCAGTTAACAACGTTGCCATCAGAAATTGGAAATTTAGTAAGCTTAAAGAGTTTATATATTAGTAGGAACAAATTAATTGGTATTCCTTCAGAAATTGGAAATCTTACCAGTTTAGAAATATTACAGCTTGACGAAAATAAATTAACTGCTATCCCTGCTGAAATTGGAAAATTAAGCAATTTGATACATTTTGAAGCAATACTAAATCGATTAACCAGTATTCCTGCAGAAATTGGAAACTTGGTGAAGTTGGAGATATTAGAATTACGGGGGAATAGATTAGCCAGTATTCCTACAGAAATTGGAAACTTGGTGAAGTTGGAGAGGTTAAATTTATGGGGGAATAGATTAGCCAGTATTCCTGCAGAAATTGGAAACCTCACTAGTTTGGATAGGTTAAATGTATCGCACAATCAAGTAACCAGTATTCCTGCAGAAATAGGAAACTTGATCAAGTTGACACTTTTAAGATTAGAAAACAACCAATTCACTAGTATTCCACAAGCTGTTTGTGATCTAACCACCAATCATGGTACAAATATCTTATTAGATTCAGGCGTAACTTGCCAATAAGTTAAAATAAAAACACCCCTTTTTTAACAAAAGTGAGAACCCATAGTATACTAAAATATTACTATGGGTTCGTTATTTTGAATATGTATTATCTTTTATAGAGTTATCCATAAGGAATTACCTTTTCTTTTTTAATGACCTTATTCTTATGATAACCAATTGACCAAAAGCTTTTAATGATTCCTAATAGCTTTGGTGAAGCTTTCTTTTGAGTATAGATTTTATACATACACTGTCACTAAACAATTAAATATCTTCGATTAGGAGATCTTATTTTCAAGATCTGCTTCTAATGTTTTTAAAATAAGGTCACGTATTTTTTTATTCAACTCTTTTTTATGCTCTTGTGTTAATCCTTTGGTAGGAACCTCTTTAAGAACATGGGCTCTGATAATCCCAGGGCTTCCACTAAAAAAAGTATACGAAAATCGCTTTTTATTATCTAGAAATACTAATGGTACTATGGGGATTTGATGATCTATCGCTAATCTGAAGGCTCCGTCTTTAAATTTATCTAAAATCACAGATTCATCATCGGGAACCCCTCCTTCAGGAAAAATACAAATGCTTGTACCATCATGTAATCTAGCTTGTGCCCGACCAAACACCTCTTTTCTGCTTTGTTGATTATTACGATCTACCAATATACAAGTACGTTTATAGAAAAATCCAAAAACTGGGATTTTAGCCAACTCCTTTTTTCCTACAAACACAAAAGGGTTTTTTACTGAGTACAACATAAGCATAATGTCTGTCATAGAAGTGTGATTAGCTACAAACATGTAGCTTTTTTTGCGATCTGGTTCTGCTTCTTTGGTTATCTTTGGTAAAAACCCTGATCCATACAACACGATTTTTGCCCAAAATCTGGCGACTACAAAAAACTGTGAGTACCATTCTTCTCTTGAGCTAAGAACCAATAGTAAAGGAAACATAATTAGTATAGGAATACCCATAATGATATAAAACCAGATACGCCATAGCAGAATAAATATGTTTCTTAGTATATGCATCTCCCCCAAAAATACATAATTGGTTTGAGCTATGTAAACAAAAAAATTACCTTTGCCAAAAATAGTATGGCTATATATTTAAAAAATATGACGTAGGCAGTTTGTGATACTATAATCTGCGAGTTGTATACTGAGAACTAAATACCCAGTTAAATTTTAAAAACTAAAAGTTAAAGCTTAGATTATAATAATAACTAATATATCATTATGTCCAGAATTCTAACAGGAATACAGAGTACAGGCACTCCGCATTTAGGAAACCTATTAGGAGCTATCATACCAGCAATCCAAATGGCCAATGAGCCAGAAAACGATTCGTTTTTATTTATTGCTAATATGCACTCTCTTACACAAATAAAGGATTCCAATATGTTACGAGAGAATACCTACTCTACTGCTGCTGCTTGGTTGGCTTGTGGACTGGATATAGAAAAAACTGTTTTTTATCGACAGAGTGATATCCCACAGGTAACAGAATTATCCTGGTATCTAAGTTGCTTTTTTCCTTATCAGCGATTAACGCTTGCACATTCCTTTAAGGATAAAGCAGATCGCCTCGAGGATGTAAATGCGGGATTATTTACATACCCTATGCTAATGGCTGCCGATATCCTGCTCTATGATGCAGAGATTATTCCTGTAGGAAAAGATCAACTACAACATCTTGAAATGACTCGTGATGTAGCTTCGCGAATGCACAACCAAATGGGTGAAATGTTTGTAATACCCGAAGCCCAGGTGCAAAAAGAAACTATGTATGTACCAGGAACAGATGGTAGCAAAATGAGTAAATCAAAAGGAAATATCATTAACCTATTTTTACCAGATAAGAAACTACGCAAACAGATTATGTCTATCGAAACCGATAGTACTGCACTAGAAGAACCAAAAAATCCAGATACCTGTAACTTATTTGCGTTATATAAGCTTATCACTACTGTAGAACAGCAAGAAGAAATGCGTAAGAATTATCAGGGAGGAAACTATGGTTACGGACATGCAAAGCAAGCTTTTTATGAAGTATTGATTGAAAAATTTGCTTCTGAGCGCGAACGCTATGCCTATTATATGGATAACCTTAATGAAATAGACGAAGCCCTGGCTATTGGAGCCCAAAAAGCTACTGCTATTGCCGATACTGTACTAGCAAGAGTTAGAGAAAAGGTTGGATACTAGATGTATGAAGCTATTATGGAATTTCTATTCGAAATTACGTATGACTTTTTAAAATTTCTTGAAAAGCTTACTGGTTTTTCTTACAAGGAGATCAATATTATTATTTGGTTTTTCTTAATTCCTTTTACCTGGATGTTTTTATTAGATAAAATTGTAAAAAAAAGCTATTTTAAAATTGTATTTGTTCTAATTGTTCTCATTATACTAATAGCGATTCCTGATTTTGAGAATTTTGCCAATTGGGTATTTAATAGTTCTGTTGATTTTCTAAATCTTTTCAATAATATCGGCAGTAATTACAAGATTTCTTCTGTTGTGATTTGTTTATTTATTCCAACGTTAATCTACGGTTTACTTATTAGAAAGGCATATTTCAAAAAAAGATAATCACTTGTACTTTATCAACTCAGGTCTATCAAAGAAGCATTGGGAGTACTAACTTCGACAGACCTTACTTGATAATCATATAATACCAAATCAACCATAAAACACAATAAATATACGTGTTCATTTCTTCTCTTATTTTATTTTAAAAAACTTCCATAACCTTAGCTATGCAAGAGTTTTACAGCTTCATAAGAAAAGAAAGCAACTGCCCCTATTATATCGCATTTTATAATTCATTTGGTATAATGGAGATTTTATAACCTGTTAAAATAAGTTCATCATTTTACCTTTAGGATTACATTATATGTCTTGTTCTTTTTATTAAAAATAACAGGGTATTTTCCTGGTTTAATAACATTACCCTTTAACCCCATTTTTTTTGCAAATTGATAGTCTAAAACCAGTTTTTCTTTGAGGAAAAATCTATCTACCTCTGATTCTGAATCTTCAGAATTTCTATACATCATATTGTTAGGTTTATAGAACTGTAACCCTAAAATGTTTTTATTCATTGCAAATGGCATTGCCTGATTTACTGGGTCAATCACCAATTCTAATTGATCAACAAAAGAGCCAAATACTTTGGGGTCTACTTTGTAATAGATAGACCAAGGATTATTATATCTCCAATCACAAGGAATAATTTTGCAAAAATTCCAAAGAACAGGTGGTGGAGTTATCGGGTTAGAAAGATCAGGAGTACAACTCATACTTATATCACATATACCAAAACCACTTGATATACACTCACAATCTTCTGGATCAAATGGGTTATTACATATTTTTCTTCCATATACATAGTTAAAACTACATAATCGTCCTGAAGGTCCTTTGATGTTTACAGCCACATTGGTGTCTATTCCTTTTACGTCTTCTACAACGTTTTGTTCTTCTATACTAGATTCTTGCTCACAAGCCCATAAGGTGATGAGCAAAATAGTCACGATATTTAATACTACTTTTTTCATGATTACTAAGGTTTTAATAAGAGTTATTTCTTTGTTTGTCCAAACGTTTTTATAATCAATTGATCAAATACTGTAAAATTATATAACATTGTATGTGGATGGTATCATAGATGTAACGAATCCTAAAAAATATGTAACATCAAAATAAAGAGGGTTTAACCCTGCTTTTAAAGGGGTAAAAACTAGTTTTAACCATTATTTTGAATGAATAATGATTAAATAATGTATCTACATATAAAAAAATTATTATATCCCTTACGGATTCCCGTATAAGATATAAGAATTTTCGTTGTAATTTATGATCACGGAAAACTCTTAAGGACATGTTTGGAAATCGATAGTTTTCAAAAAATAAACTTTTAAACAGTTTCTTAAGTGCGAGATCAATGCCTATAATATATTAGGCTATATTTATAGTACTACAGACATAAAATAAAACTATTCATATATTTTAAAAACTAGTATTTTAAATTTAAAAGTCATAAAGAGGGTACTCTAATGCATTGCAGAGCAACCTGATTACTTCGATAGAAGGTCTGGTGTTTGCTTTTTCAATAGCAATAATAGTTTGGTAACTTACTCTGGATTTTTCGGCTAATTCTATTAATGTCAACCTAGTATCTAGCCATAAACTTCGTAGTCAATTATCTAATGCTTCTTTGAATTTATCATCTTTAACCATCCTCAAAAATGACTAATTTCCTGTTAGTAAAAATACAGCGAGTGTTACTACCCATGTAATCACTTGATTATCTGTTATTAATACACAGTGCTTGCATGATTACAAAAATGTATCACGTATACCAAAAAAAGAGTTATATCACTATATGCTTGCACATCAAAAAGAGCATTTGTTTAGTGAAAAAGACCTGAAAATTTTATTATAGCACTAAGGAATCTTAAAATCTGATAGCAACCTAAAAGAAGAGAAAAATGAAAATATAAATTAAAATCAATAGTCATGACAGAGAAAAAATTATACGAACGATTAATGCGCTACAAAAAAAAATATGGGGTAACCCAGGAAATGTTACAGCATTACAAGTGGGCTGTAGAGTTACTTAAACAACAGCAACTTACCATTAATGGTAATGGGCAGGAAGAAGGGATTTAATAGTACATTCGCTCTGGCTTCTTTACTTTGTTTTTCATTATTTACCTGTATTATTACTGTAAGGGTTGTTCTGATTTCATAATCAAATAATCTAGCATCTATTTTCGGGAATTAATGATATAATAACCAACATATAATTGAGTATAGATGACATACAGTTGTCACACCTCTATTATATTTTTGTTTCAAATTAATCTACTATTTATTGTGGCAGAATTATTGAAACATATTTATACTCGTGAGTTTTTTGAAAAATGTACAGGAGCTCTTCAAAAAATTGTTCCAGATTTTGATACTTCATCTTTTTTTAAACAAATTTTTGATCCTGAATGGCAAAATAGAGAATTGAAGCAACGAATGCGTCATATTACCATCACATTGCAATATCATTTATCACATGATTATACCAAAAACATTGATGTTCTATTACGAGTTATCAAGCAGCTTCAAAAAGAAGGTGTTAAAGAAAATAGTTTAGAGTATATGTTTTTGCCAGATTTTGTAGAGTGTTATGGGATAGATCATTATGATACTTCTATGCTTGCCATCGAAAAAATTACCCAATTCACAAGTTGTGAATTTGCTATTCGCCCTTTTCTCATTAAAAACCAAAAAAAAGGAATGTTACAAATGAAGAAATGGTCGCAACATAAACACCCAATGGTAAGAAGATTATCGTCTGAAGGTTGCAGACCTCGTTTACCTTGGGCTATAGCAATTCCATTCTTAAAAATCGATCCAACACCTATCCTTCCTATTCTCGATAATCTAAAAAATGACAAATCAGAATCTGTGCGAAGAAGTGTAGCCAATAACCTTAATGATATTGCAAAGGATAATCCTCATACTGTTATTCATCTTGGAAAAAAATGGTATGGAAAATCAAAAGAAACCGATTGGTTAGTGAAACACGGATGCAGAACCCTTTTAAAACAGGGAAATGCAGAAATCATGAAATTGTTTGGTTTTGGTAATATTCAACATATCAAAATTGATAAACTACAGATTCTTACTCCAAAAGTTAAGATTGGAGATGTGTTAGCATTCACTTTTCGGCTGAATAACACTAGTAATTCTACCTCTAAACTACGTTTAGAATATGGGCTTTATTACCAGAAAGTCAACGGAAGCTTGTCTAAAAAAGTGTTTAAAATAAGTGAAAAAATATATCCCGAGAAATCGATAACGATTATTAACAGAAAGCAATCTTTTAAAATAATTACCACTAGAAAATTTCATACAGGATTACATCAATTGTCTATTATTATTAACGGAAATGAGTTTGAAAAACACGATTTTGAGCTTATTCTTTAAATGAACTAGTAAAAAATAGGTCTTCGGCTTTCTAAAGAACTAAGAAAATAAGCTTATTTTGATCATAGGATATACAGCAACGTTTATTTTGTAGCATGAGTAGAAGAGGGCAAATTTTAGTGGATAATGTTGAGTTAAAAATGATATTAGGTCATAAAAAAGACTTAGTCAAAGTCTTTGGTAAAGAAATCTTTTAGAGATATTTCGAAATATTGACAGATTTTAAAAAGTGTAAAAAAAGAAATATCTCGTTTGCCTTGTTCAATTCTTCCAAAGTGAATTCCAGTATCATTAAGCGCATTATCTTGGGTCACATCCTTTTTTGACCTCAATTCTTTAACACGTTTAGCTACTATACTAAGTAGTTCTTTTTTGTTGTATTCTTCCACAATGGAAAATTCAGCTTAATAAAACATAATTTCAATTACCGTTTGGTGATTTTTTATTACATTTGTTACATTAAATGATAATAGACAATATATGACCCAAGAAGAGTTATATGAATATATGCTAGCCTACCAACAGGAGCATCAGTTTTGTAAAGAAGATCAAAGCAATTTTATTGCAATATTAGAAACACTTAAATCTAGTGATTGTACTAATACAATATCATCAGAGTTTTCAAGTTCGTAAGTAAACAAATTCTTTTTATGGATAAATAATAAGAATATTAATATCAATTACTCTTTTAACAAAAACCAACACTCATGACAGAGAAAAAACTTTATGATCGGCTTATGCTTCACAAAAGGAAGTATGGTATCACTCAAGAAACGCAACAACATTATTTATGGGCACTAGAAACTTTACAAAAAACCAAAGCTCATCGAGAATCTGACCAAGCATCTTAACCTAAAAAGAGCCCGTGTATCATTCATATATGGGTTCTTTTACTTTGTTGAGTAATTAACCTCCTGATACTTTTTTATATATAAATTTAAGAGTAGTTTCGTATCCCAAATCTGGATCGTCATATACAATAGTAACCCCCAAATATCCATTTTTAACAGTTACATAAGATTCATTAAATAATAGGGTTTCATTTTGATTATATATAAAATAAAAGATTCCATCTGATTTTTTTTTCCAACTCCCAATAGTATCTTCTGTATCCTTTGTACATTCACCACCTGTACCAAAATTTTCATAATAACTTTTTTCAACAAATTTACCATTCGTTAATATTTCCAGAGTTGTCAATTTTTCACAAGAAAGAGGAAATTCTTCTAGTGGTGAACCTTCTTCTTCATTACTAAATTCTTGCTTTAATTGCCATATCCCAACTATCATACTATTAGAAATATTAGAGTCACTCATTTTGCAAGAATACATCCCAAAAAGTGTCAAAACTAAGAACATAACATGAGCGAGTAAAAGTCTCTTCATATATTGTATTTCCAATTACAGCTTAAATATCAGAAAAATATTTATCATTAACAAATATTTAACAATATAATACGTATTTTATCGACAATAAAAGCTTTTTATCGATAAAATATACTAGTAATCGAAATTAGCTAGTTGTAGCTATGAGTAAAGTAGGAGTATTTATTTTTTGATTGTAATTTGCTTATAACTAATATCATTTTACTTAAAATTACCCATCAAAATTTGTCACTAATTTCTCTAGAATCGACGAGATAGATAAAAATAATACTAGCGTAGTTACTGTATACAAAATAGAGGATACTATTCCTATACTAGAAAGATTTACTTTACTAACACTCCTTGTTGATCCATTACTGGCAAATCCTGAAAAGCGTTTTCATTTATGGTATGTTTTCTAAACACGTATTTTTTATCATACATTTTATTGTCTGCAAAGAAGGTGACAGCAAATACATTATTCATCCCCAGTAATTCTTCCTGAAGCATTTCGATTTTGGCAGAAGATTTTGCTTCCATCGTTCCTATACCATGACGTAGCAATGAGGTTTTTCGATCACCATCATATCCTTTGGTTACTACCAAAACCATTTCTATTGCGGTATCACGATCATTAATAATATAGGAGTTCCAATGTTGAGCAAGAAATTCTTCGTCCCATTCTTTGACTACTGCAATATAAACACCTTCTACAACAGGTATTTCTATATCTTTCTTCATACTTGTTTACTCTATAGTGAAGATTTAAATTGCTCAAGAAAACGCACATCGTTTTCGCTAAGCATTCGAATATCAGATACTCCATATAACAAAAGTGCTATACGATCAATTCCCATCCCAAATGCAAAACCGCTATATTCTTTAGGGTCTATATTACAATTTTTAAGTACATTAGGATCTACCATTCCACAGCCCATTATTTCTAACCAACCTGTTCCTTTAGTCATTTTATAATCGGTTTCTGTTTCTAATCCCCAATATACATCTACTTCTGCACTAGGCTCGGTAAATGGAAAATACGATGGTCGTAATCTGATTCTGGATTTACCAAACATCTCTGTGGTAAAGTATTGAAGTGTTTGTTTTAAATCGGCAAATGATACATCTTTATCAATATATAATCCTTCTACCTGATGAAAAAAGCAATGTGATCGTGCAGAAATAGCTTCATTACGATATACTCTTCCTGGAGAAATTGTACGAATTGGCGGTTTATTATTTTCCATATATCGTATCTGAACCGATGAGGTATGCGTACGTAATAAAATATCAGGATCAGTTTGAATAAAAAATGTATCCTGCATATCACGGGCAGGGTGGTGTTCTGGTAAGTTTAGTGCTGTAAAATTATGCCAGTCATCTTCAATTTCGGGACCTTCGCTAACATTAAATCCTATACGAGAGAAAATATCGATGATCTGATTTTTTACCAGAGAAACAGGATGCCTGGATCCCAAAGCGATAGGTTCTGCGGGTCTGGTAAGATCGCCATAGATTCCTTTTTCTTCGTCTTTGGATTCTAATTCATCTTTTAAGGATTTTATCTTTCCTTCTGTTGCTACTTTAAGAGCATTAATTGCCTGACCAAATTCTTTCTTTTGGTCATTGGCTACATTTTTAAACTCTGCAAAAAACTCATTGATTAATCCTTTTTTACCCGAAAACTTAATTCGAAATGCTTCGATATCTTCTTTTGTTCTGGCTTTAAAACTGTCAACTTCTTGTATATACTCTTTAATCTTATCAATCATCACTATTTTCTTAATAGAGCGGTAAATTTACGTAATTTAGATAAATGGAATAGTACATTTATATTCTTAATTCCATTTCGTACTGATCAATTATGTTTTCGACATGTATCGAATTCAAATAATTTATTTTATCAACAAGCCTTGTGTCAACATTATTAATTTTTATGGTTTCACAAATACTTTTAATTCCTAAAAACAAACGCCCCCATCCTAATTCATTCTTATTTAAAAGATCAAATTGAGCTAGATATCCATTTGCTGGATTTATAACAAAATAGGATTCTGGGTTTTTGTCTTTTAAAACCTGAAAATATCTATAATTTCTACTTCTGATTGAATTTTTATGATTGTCCCAGGAATAGTACTCCTGATTAGGCAAATTTATTGCATCAAATTGATTAAGATCAATTTCATTTAACTCAACAATTTCCTCATTCTCAATCTGTATTTTACCTTTAAAGCACTTATAATTTTTACATTTTTCGAAACCGATACTTTCATAGGACTTAATAGCAATTGTATTCTCTTTGATTACTTCCAGAGAACATTGAGTAACACCATTTTGTTTTAAATCTTTAAGGGCATACTCATAGATAGATTTTACTATTCTTTTTCCCCGATACTCGGGAATTACCCCTGTTCCTGTATTAAATGCAATTAAACCTTCGTTTCGTTTGTCAATTCCATTTATAATAAATCCAACCAATTTTTCATCATCAAACATCCCATAGGATAGATCAAATCGAACTTTGGCATTATCCCACCTTTCTTTGTAATACTCTAAATCTGAAGGCATTTCGACAAAGTAGTTTTCAAATGAAATTAGAAAGCAATCTATTATCGATTCAAATGCAACTTTTTCTAAAGATCTAACCACCATACTACATCTACCTTATATTTGTCGACATGCTTACCATTATAAAAATAAGCGGTTTATACTATATACCGGCTCACTAAAAAATAACTTACAATAGCTTCTTTCATCAAAACAGATTGTTCACCTGCTTTAAGACTAGGTAATTGTTCTTTGACTTTATAGTGTGGCCAACCATCATCATCATAATAATCAAATTCATAATAACCATAGGGTTCTAAAAGTCGACATATAGCAATATGCATCAGGTCTAGTTTTTCTTCTTTTTTAAACCTTCGGTGTAACTGCCCCAATTCTTGTACTCCTATCAGGTATATAATTCCATCAAGATCTAAATCTTCTCCATCTGCAAATTGATCAGACAGTTTTTTTACTAGGGTCTCCCAGCGTTCTTTTAGTTTTTCGTCTCTTGCCATTGTCCTTACTCAATTATAATTATAAAATATGCTTTGGGGCAGTAATGAAAATCTTATACCTACGGTTTTGAATACTCTTTGCATATTATATTCTTCATAGTTAAATCTTACCAAAAGTTAAGCGCTACAAAAGTAACGTTTAACCGAAAATACTAACAATAAATAAAAGGGAATATGTTACAATTCCCATAGAACGCCTATTCC
>CAKMZM010000112.1 GCA_929200365.1 uncultured Flavobacteriaceae bacterium
AGTGTGTGGGGAGTTTTTTTAATATTGTGAAATCTTATAGTTTAAGTTTTTCCCTGCGTATATAAAATCTTACAGATATACTAGCAAAAATGAGTATCTGTTAAAGCTAAAAAACAATGAAGGGCTTACCTCTTCAAGATCATACAAACCTTCGATTTCTGATTACTTATCTACATTAGAAACATAATTTTCTTCCTGTTAATAACATTTTTAATAACTCATTTTTATTAATTTAAAAGGAGAAGTTTCTACTCTTATCTTTATAAAAGATAAAAAGATCTTTTAATGTTAAAATTATGAATTTTTATGACTTTCATATTGTACTTCAGGAAGTACCAGGAGAAATAAGTATATGTTTTAGCATTTCTGGATGCCCATTAAGGTGTAAAGGATGTCATTCTCCTTTTTTATGGAAAAAGGGGAGTGGAGAAAAATTAACTAAAAAAAAATATGAAGACATACTTGACCAGTATTCTGGATTTGCCACCTGTGTTGTTTTTATGGGAGGAGAATGGCACAAAAAGGAATTGATAAATTATCTGAAATATGCTAAAGCCAAAGGATATGAAACCTGTCTTTATACAGGATTAGAAGAAGTAGATGATAAGATCTTAGTTCAATTAACCTGGGTTAAAACTGGAAGATGGAACCAATATCTGGGAGGATTAGATAGCGAAACCACCAATCAAGAATTTATAGAAGTAAAAACCAATAAACGACTTAATTACTTATTTATTAAAAATTAAAAAACTCATGATACGACTTTCAGATGATCAAATAGCAAATAAAATTGATTTTATAAACCAATATTTGGATTCTACAAATGCTGCAGATGGCTCCAAAGTAGATGCCAATGCCAATGTAACTTCAAAAAACATTGCAACTATGGAGGCAGAGCTAAATAAAGATATTAATATACAGGTGAATAGAGCACTAGTAAAACAAAAAATAGCCACTCTGTTTAGCGATGATCTGGCCGAAGAATATTCCAGACAGATAGAATCACATGAAATTTATGTGCACGATGAGACTTCATTAAAACCATATTGTGTTTCTATAAGTATGTATCCATTCTTATTAGACGGACTCACAAAATTAGGAGGCGAAAGCAAAGCTCCAAAACACCTAGAGAGTTATTGTGGTGAGTTTGTTAATCTGGTCTTCGCAGTAAGTTCTCAGTTCGCTGGGGCATTGGCTACCGTAGAGTTTTTGATGTATTTTGATCATTTTGCAGTTAAAGATCTTGGAGAAGATTATTTGCAAACCCACGAAAAACGTATTGCAAATCATTTACAACATGTAGTCTATGCAATTAATCAACCCGCCGCTGCAAGAGGGTATCAATCTGTATTTTGGAATATTTCTCTATATGACGAAGCTTATTTTAATAGCATGTTTGGCAATTTTGTATTTCCTGATATGACCAAACCAAAATGGGAAAGCGTGAAAAAACTACAAGAATTTTTTATGAAATGGTTTAATAAAGAACGAAAAAGAGCCGTACTTACTTTTCCTGTAATTACTGCCGCAATGCTTGTAAAAAATAACGCTCCTATCGATAGAGAATTTACCGAAATGTGTGCACAGGAATTAAGTGAAGGAAATTCTTTTTTTATTTACCAATCAGAAAATGCAGATAGCTTAGCATCCTGTTGTCGTCTACGAAATGAAATTAGTGATAATACGTTTAGCTATTCTTTAGGTGCTGGTGGAGTAGCGACAGGATCTATAAATGTAATCACTCTTAATATAAATCGGTTGATTCAAAAAAAAGCTAATATTGTTGAAGAAGTTCAAAAAATTCATAAATATCAAGTTGCCTACAGAAAACTTATAGACGAATATAATGAAGCAGGATTATTGCCTGTTTATCAAGCAGGTTTTATAGCATTAGACAAACAATTTTTAACAGTAGGAATTAATGGTATGGTAGAAGCTGCCGAGAGCCAGGGAATCGAAGCAAGTAATAACACTACATATAAGAATTTTGTAAATACATATCTAAAAACAATTTATCAAGAAAATAGAGTAGCGAAAGAAAAATATGGATATATGTTTAACACAGAATTTGTTCCTGCCGAAAATCTGGGAATAAAAAATGCAAAATGGGATAAAGAAGATGGGTTATTTGTGCCCAGAGATTGCTATAACTCATATTTCTATGCAGTAGAGGACAATAAAGTAAATGCTCTCGATAAAATAATGCTACACGGCAAAGAGATTATACAATATCTGGATGGAGGTTCTGCACTTCATCTTAACCTCGAAGAGACTCCTAATAAAGAAGGGTTTATAAAACTAATTCATGCAACAGCTGCCGCAGGATGTAATTATTTCTGTTTTAATATAAGAATAACAATATGTAATGAATGTTCACATATAGACAAGCGCACGTTGTTTATATGCAATAAATGCAATTCTCATAATGTAGATCATGCTACAAGAGTAATAGGGTACTTAAAACGAGTGTCAAACTTTAGTTCGGGTAGGCAGAATGAACATCAATTAAGGCATTATCATATGCAACGTGCAAAATCTGATTTGGTACATAAAAGAATTAAGGTTTTAACAGAAAACCAGCCAGAATATGAAATTGATGATCATGCTCAAAACTTAGAAGTTATTAAAACATGATAATTGTCATATTTAGTTCTAATTCCATTCGTGATTTTTGACAGATATATTAGGTTTAATACTATTATTGGTAGCATGATGCTATAGCTCCAATACATAATAGATTAACCAATACAAAACTTAATTCATTATAATGAAACTACATTCATTTCACATTCCTGTAATGGGAATAGGCTTTACTATTGATACCCCATTAAAAGTTTCTCACCTGGGAATAGATTCTGTTATTTCATTGGTAGATGATATTCTTCTAGAAAAACTAAGAAAGATGTATTGTGATACGTTCGAAATACCATATAACGAAATCACAGAAAGTATAGAAGATTTTAGAGCTAAGAGAATTACATCTTATCTTAATTTGATGAATGATCTTGCAGAAAAAAAGTTTAATCAACTTAAAAATATTACAACAGAATGTAGTAATGAATTAAGACAATATTTCAATATTTTACCTGATACTTCAATATTAAAACAGCGATTTAAAAACTTAACAGCTAATGATTTTAATTTTAATGGGATCAAAGATCTAATAGAAGCAAATCTATCAATGGGTAGTATTGATGTAAATATTATGACCAAAGTTGATAAAGAGAACTATCAAAAAAAAGAGAAATTATCCTCTAAGTACAATGATGCGCATGCAGCACTTAGAGGATATGCCAATAGTGATTTATCTTCATCAGTAATACTTTCTGCAGGAATGAACCCCAGATTGTATAGTTATATGGAAGAGTTTGAAGATTTTTATCCAAATGAGAACGGAGAAATAAAAAAGAAAATAGTTTTAAAAGTAAGTGATTATAGGTCTGCGCTGATACAAGGAAAATTTTTGGCGAAAAAAGGATTGTGGGTTTCAGAATATAGAATCGAATCCGGACTTAATTGCGGGGGTCATGCATTTGCAACAGATGGATACCTTATCGGGCCAATATTAGCTCAGTTTAGAGATCAGAAAGAAGAATTGATTGCTGAAATACATAAGATTATAGCAGAGGTATTGTCTCGTAAAAACCGACATATTCCTCAATCTCCTTTGCCAGTTAGAATTACTGCTCAGGGAGGAGTAGGTACCGCAGAAGAACACCAGTTTTTATTAGAGCATTACAAAGTAGATTCTGTAGGATGGGGAACTCCGTTTCTTTTGGTACCAGAAGCAACAACTGTCGATAATAATACATTAGACAAATTAGTAAAAGCCAAAGAAGATGATTTATATTTAAGCGATATCTCCCCCTTGGGAATACCATTTAATAGTCTTAAAGGAAATACAAAAGATCAGGAAAAGCTAACTTTAGTAGAAAAAAACAGACCCGGTAGCTCATGTCCTAAAAAATATGTAGCGCTAAACAAAGAATTTACCGAAAAAGGAATATGTACAGCATCACGGCAATATCAACATATAAAAATTAAGGAACTGGATAAAAAGGAGCTTTCTCCAGAAGATTATCAAAGAGAATTTGATCAAATTACAGAAAAATCATGCACCTGTGTTGGTTTGGGAACTTCTGCATTACTGAAATACAACTTGGATACCAAAGTTGAAGGAGAAGGAGTCTCAATATGCCCTGGACCCAATATGGCCTATTTCTCTAAAATTATGAGCCTAAAAGAAATAACAAGTCATATTTACGGAGAATCTGATGAAGTTGTGCAAGTAGATCGACCTAACATGTTCATAAAAGAGCTTAACATTTATATTGATTATTTAAAAGATAAACTTGAAGAAACAAGGCATTCTATAAATAATAAACAAAAAAAATATTTGTCAGTATTTGTCAAAAACCTAAAAGAAGGAGTTTCTTATTATGAAAACATTTTTAGTAACATAAAAATAGCCTTTGAAAGTTCTAAATATCATATTTTAAATGACTTAGATGACAGCAAAACGACTTTGAACCAAATAAACTCAGAAATTGACAATATGTAAATAAAATTCAAATAGAACTATTACTTTAGATCAAACCCTTTTAAAGAAATTACAGTTCCTTCTATTTCGATTTCTTCAACAAGCTTAGAAATTGTTTTATCCTTAAATTCATTCAATATTTTTTTCTTAAATGGTGCTACTGTAGAATGCACAGGGCAAGGGTTTTTATCACTGCATTTAGATAGTCCTAAAAAGCACTTGTCAAATTTATAAGTACCATCGATACAACAAATAACATCCCAAATTGATTTCTCTTTATTATTTTTATCCAGAAAAAAACCTCCCCCAGGACCCTTAGTAGAAGAAACCAGTTTATTAGAGGTTAATTGTCTTAATAACTTGGCCAAAAAAGGTTGAGGAGTCTCTAATTCTTCAGCAATTTTTTTCACACCTATTTTAGTAGCTTCATCAGAATGGATTGCCAGATAAAGTATTGCTCTTATAGCATATTTACAAGCGTTAGATAGCATAATAGCTCTTTTTTAAAATCAAATATAGTAAAAAAGATCGTTTTATCTTTTTTGTGACTATTATCATATTTTTTTATTGTAATTAGAACTATATTTGCCACATGAAAAGTACGGTAATAGTATTTGTTGCTTTCCTTATGCTTATAAAGCCTCTTTGGCCTATAGGAGAGTATATTATAAACTATGATTACATCGTAAAAAATTTATGTAAAAATAAAGACAGACCCCGATTAAAGTGTAATGGCAAATGTTATCTGGTAAAACAACTCGCCAAAGAGTCAGAAGAAACAAACAATAACCCATTCAAAAGAGAACACTCCAAAAATAAAACTCAGGAAATCGTATTTTTTCAACTATTACTTGATTTTGATTTAAAAAATGAACCAGAAAACACAGTCGAAAACAATTATAAAACTACACCAAAAATAATTTCTAAATTACTTATTACAGATATTTCTCCACCTCCAGAGTTTGTATAATTCAATATGAACTCATTTAAAATTTTTGCCTAAAAAGTAAAGGTGTAAAATGAGTGCTATAAGCGTATTTGTTTTTGAAGGTATATTATACCTCAACCACGTGTACACAAACTTATTTATATGTTGAATTATTTCTAAAATATATTCTAATGAAAACCAATATTGGTGTGACCTCTTTGTATAGGATTTTGAGGGCACCGTTTAAAAGGGTAAATGTACTATGGTATATTCTGATTTTTCAAATTACCCCCTGTTGGATTAATGCCCAGAAAGAAATCCTGAACAAAGAATCAGATACTATTATGCCCATCGATTTGGAAGAAGTAATTTTGATATCTGCCAGAAAAGAACTGGATTATCAAAAACAACCTAAACCATTATCATCTTTAGATGAATATTTAGAGCTTTCACAAAAGGTTGGTATGATAAAAAGAGGAGCCTATGCATGGGAACCCGCACTAAATAATATGACATCAGAAAGGTTGTCTGTTACTATAGATGGGATGCGAATTTTTGGTGCATGTACAGATAAAATGGATCCTATTACCTCTTATGTAGATGTGTCTAATCTTTCTAAAGCCCATGTTGCATCGGGACAACAGGGATCAGAGTATGGAACCTGTATAGGAGGCGCAATAGATTTAGAATTAGATAAAAGTAATTTTAGAGAAACAGGATTCAAAGCAAGTTTAGAAGATGGTTTTGAAACTAATAATCAATTAGTGGTTTTAGGAGCAGAAGCTAATTATTCAAATTCTGATTTTTATGTAGATGGAGATATCATTTATCGCAAAGCAGAAAACTATACTGCAGGAAATGGAGAAGAAATCAATTTTTCTCAATACACAAAGTATAATATTTCTGTTAATACAGGATATAAGATTGATAAAAATAAGGCGATTACAGCAACTACAATTTATGATGAAGCACGAGACGTAGGATATCCCGCATTACCTATGGATGTTTCTTTGGCACGTGCACTAATCGCATCCGTTGGTTTTGAGCAAAATACTATTGGAGTATTTAGTGATTGGAAGTCTAAAGTGTACTTTAATAAAGTTACTCATGTGATGGATGATTCTCAAAGACTAGATGTGCCTATTCGAATGGATATGCCGGGATGGAGTGATACCTATGGTTTTTTTTCTGAAGTGAATTTGAAAACCAAAAAACAACACTTTTTGATGAAATGGGATGGGTTTTATAATAAATCTCTTGCAGAAATGACAATGTACCCCAATAATCCCAATGAGAATCCAATGTTTATGCTTACCTGGCCAGATGTACGAACCTGGAACACGGGATTATATGTTGAAGATAAAATTAGTTTTAAAAAAAATTCTTTAAAACTATCTGCCAGACTAGCTGTACAAAACAATACTATAACTGACGATTTTGGACTTAATAGCCTTAGAATCTTTTATCCAAATATGGAAGAATCTAAAACAAAGGTTCTTAAAAGTGTTTCTGTTCAGTACCATAAACATTTAGATCCTATTCATATTAATGTAGGAGTATCCTATGGAGAACGAGCACCATCAGTATCAGAAGGATACGGGTTTTATCTTTTCAATAGTTTCGATAATCATGATTATATAGGGGATCCTAACTTAAAAAATGAACAAGCTATTGAAGCTAATGCCAAAATCTCTTTAGAGAAAACCAAATTAAACATTGCTCTGGAAGGAAATATTTTTCGAATGCCCAATTACATTATTGGCGAGGTAAATACATCGCTAAGTACTATGACTATTGGTGCAGATGGAGTGAAAATATATGAAAATTTGGAGTATGCTGATTTGATTAATGTGTCTTTGAACACCGAGTATAAAATCCTGTCAGAACTTATCTGGTCGGGTTCAGTATCCTATCATCAGGGAAAAGATGATACAGATCGTGATTTACCTTTTATAAGCCCAGTGTCTTACCAATCAGGAATTCAGTATAATAAAAATAGTTTTTCTGGATCAATTACAATGAAAGGAGCTGGAAAACAAATGAATTTCTCTCCAGAATTTGGCGAAGATAAAACATCAGACTACGTCGTTTTTTCTCTAACCCTTGGTAAAACTTTTTATCTGGCCAACGATTTGGTATATGCCAAAGCTGGTGTCGAAAATATTTTTGATAAATACTATTCAACATATACAGATTGGAAAAATATTCCCCGAATGGGACGTAATTTCTTTATTACATTTTCATATAAAATTAATTAAAAAAACAGACCACTAAAACTAAACAAATGAAAACCATAAAATTAATTTTTACAGCAATTATACTTTCAACCATTTTTGTCTCATGTAGCTCTGATGACGATGAAATGATAGCGAATCCTATGGAGGGATTTAACCTAGTAACCTCTTTTGATGCTAATAATCATTCTATAGAACTGTATTCTATGAAGAACGATTTTAACATTGGATATAATGAGGTATACATACGTATTAAAGATATAGCAACAAAAAGCTATGTCTCTCAATCCGAAATTTCCTGGATGCCTATGATGCATATGGTACAAATGGAACACTCTTGCCCAAAGTCTACTTTGACTATTACCGAAGATAAGACAGTTTCTAAAGGATTCATGGTTTTTCAAATGCCCGGAAATACTGATGAATATTGGGATCTTACCATTACCTATACAATTAATGGAGAAGAATTTACAGCCAAAAAAACTATAGATGTAATATCTCCAGCAGATGGTGAACAAAAAATAAGCACATTTATGGGAAGTGATGGTACTCGTTATGTTTTGGCTATGACTACACCAACAGAACCAAAAGTAGCAGTAAACGATTTTACCGCTATGCTTTTTAAAATGGAGAATATGATGACTTTTCCTGTAGTAGAAAATTATAAAATCACTATAGATCCTCGTATGCCAAGTATGGGAAACCATAGCTCACCAAACAATGAGGATTTGAGTTATGACACTACATCAAAAATGTACAAAGGAAAACTATCTTTAACAATGACAGGATATTGGAAAATTAACTTAAAACTAGTAAACGAATCTCAAGAAGTGTTGAAAGGAGAGGATGTCACCGCAGATAAACTAGAAAGTAGTTTGTTTTTTGAAATTGAATTCTAACGTTCTTTTATTTTTTTATGAAAGGTCACTCTTTTGAGTGACCTTTTTTATGTTATAAGATAAATAGCTTAGAGTACTAAGTTTATAAAAAGACTTTTTAATCTTTAATTATGATTTTTATCATAGTATTCAGATATAAAGACCTCTATTTTTCGCAGTGTAATGAATACTATAGTAAAAGTGGAGTTAAAAGAAAAAATAAATAAAGTAAAGAAAGATAAAAATGCTGTAATCCTTGCACATTATTATCAACGACCAGAAATACAGGAAGTTGCAGATTATGTTGGAGATAGTTTGGGGTTGTCTCAAAAAGCAGCAGAAATTGATGCAGATATGATTGTCTTTGCAGGTGTGCACTTCATGGCAGAAACTGCAAAAATTCTTAACCCAACAAAAAAAGTGGTTTTGCCAGATTTAACAGCTGGATGTTCTTTGGCCGATTCATGTCCTCCTGATGCATTTGGTTCTTTTGTAGCATCACATCCTAATCATATTGTAATTACTTATATTAATTGTTCGGCAGAAATTAAAGCAATGAGTGATTTGGTTTGTACCTCTTCTAATGCATTTAAAATTGTAGAATCGGTACCAAAGGATACCCCTATTATTTTTGCTCCAGATAAGAACCTAGGTAAATACATCATAAAACAAACAGGTAGAAATATGTTGCTTTGGGACGGTAGTTGTATAGTACACGAAGCATTTTGTATTGATAAATTATTGGATTTGTATCAAGACAACCCAGAGGCGGTAATTATTGCACATCCAGAATCTGAAGAGCATATTTTAAAAACTGCAAAATATGTAGGATCTACCGCAGGGATGATAAATTATGTAAAGGAACATCCTAAAGAGAAGTTTATAGTAGCAACTGAAGCAGGTATTTTACACGAAATGAAAAAGAAGGTTCCTGATACAATCTTGATTCCAGCTCCAACCCAAGAAGATAACACTTGTGCTTGTAGTGAGTGTAGTTATATGAAGGTAAATACGCTTCAAAAATTGTATGATTGCCTGCTTAATGAAACCCCCGAAATAAATGTAGCCGAAAATGTAAGGCAAAAAGCATTAACTCCAATTGTTCGAATGTTAGAACTTTCTAAATAAAAAGGATAATGATATCGGTAGATTATTTAGTAATTGGATCAGGTGTGGCTGGATTAACTTTTGCAGTTAAAATAGCAGAAAAATTTAAAGATAAAAAAGTTTGTATAGTCACAAAGGCACATGATGATGAATCTAATACAAAATATGCTCAGGGAGGTGTAGCTGTTGTATTAGATACCAAAGAAGACTCTTTTCAAAAACACATACAAGATACTTTGATTTCTGGTGATGGTTTATGCCATCCTGAAGTAGTTCAAATGGTTGTTAAAGAAGGTCCAAAAAGACTTAATGATTTAATACAATGGGGAGCTAATTTTGATTTAGATTATAACAGAAATTTGAATCTGGGAAAAGAAGGAGGGCATTCAGAATATCGTATTGTTCATCATAAAGATAGTACAGGTCATGAAATAGAAACTGCATTACTAACTCGTATTCATCAATTGCCAAACGTTAACATATTGAGTTATCATTTTGCGATCGATCTGATCACAGAACATCAATTACAAATACAGGATCACGAAAATATTTCTTGTTATGGAGCTTATGTTCTGAATCAAAAAACAGGAGAAATAAAAACGATAAAAGCTACAGTAACATTATTAGCAACAGGAGGCATTGGCAAAATATATGGGCATACTACTAATCCACTTATAGCAACAGGTGATGGCATTGCAATGGCATATAGAGCAAAGGCAAGAATTAAAGATATGGAATTTGTTCAATTTCATCCAACGGCATTATACAAGGAGAAAGATGGACAATCTTTCCTAATTTCTGAGGCAGTAAGAGGTTTTGGCGCATATCTGAGAAATAGGAACGGGCATAGATTTATGTTAGACTATGATGAAAGAGGAGAACTTGCTTCCAGAGATATTGTCTCAAAAAGTATTGATAATGAGCTAAAAAAATCTGGAGATACCTGTGTGTATTTAGACTGTACTCATCTCCAGATAGAGGATTTCAAAAAACAATTTCCTACAATTTATAAAAAATGCATAACCAATCATATTAACATAGAAAAAGATTGGATTCCAGTAGTTCCAGCATCTCATTATTTATGTGGTGGTATTGAAGTTGATAAAAATGGAATGACATCTATTCAGAATTTATTTGCCTGTGGAGAATGTTCGAGAACAGGTCTACATGGAGCAAATAGACTAGCTTCAAACTCTTTGCTAGAAGCTTTAGTGTATGCTCATAACAGCTACCAATATCTTTGTTCTAATCCTATACAATCTGATTCACTAGCTATTCCTGATTGGAATGATCAGGGAACCCATGTCAATAAAGAACATATCATTATAAAACATAATACCAGGCAACTACAAGCTTTAATGAGAGATTATGTAGGTATTGTACGTAGTAATCATCGTTTGATAAAAGCTAAAGAACATTTGGATTTAATGTATAGAGAAGTAGAAGAATTATATAAAGATTCGAAGATAAATACGGCATTATGTGAATTACGAAACATGATTAATATTGCGCACTTAATTATTGGACAATCTTTAGAAAGAAAAGAAAATAAAGGAGGGTATTTTAATATAGATAATAGTGCTTTTCCAGAAATTACAGAAATACAGAATCCCCTAATATAGTATGATATGATAAATAAAATAATTAAAGAAAGTATAGCCAAAGGAATTTCTTATATAACATATGTTGAATTGGTAAATCGCCTTGTTATAGAAGAAGCTACAACGGGAACAGAACAAACTCAACAACGTATAGACTTTACCAAATTAAATGCAAGTAGAATGAGAAGGCTTGATAAGACTCTTGTCATACCAGAGCCATCCAAACAAGTTTTTCGAGATATGAAAGAAAAACAAACCTGGCTTGTTCTTATAGAAAGTTGGTGTGCAGATGGAGCACAAACCATTCCTGTCTTAAATAAAATAGCAGAAGCTTCACCTGCAATTGATTTGAAAATTGTATTACGGGATGATAATCCTGAGTTTATGGATCTTTTTTTGACAAACGGAACACGCTCTATACCTAGACTAGTGATAGTAGATAATAGCGGTAATGTTTTAAATACATGGGGCCCAAGATCACAAGTAGCTACTAATATGGTTCTGGCTTACAAAAAGGAAAATGGAAAAATAGATGACACTTTTAAAAAATCTCTACAAGTTTGGTATAATAAAAATAAAGGAGAAGCTATTATTGATGATCTTGTGAATATAGTTGAA
>CAKMZM010000113.1 GCA_929200365.1 uncultured Flavobacteriaceae bacterium
TCTGATTTATAAAATTAGGAATCTTAAAAGATTTAATAGTATACTTTTTTCCTTCAATTTCTACAATCTTGATTACATTACGTTCAGCATCTCCTAGTACATCTTTATATTTATTAAAGTTGACTATAGTCTCTTTTACTTTAGCCTCAATTGATTTATGATTTGGATGTATAATAAATTTATGCTGCATTCTTTTAAACTATTATTTAAACATAGCAACCGTTGCATATTGTGGATACCTTATATCTAGTTGAGTAAAAAACACAGGAATATTGTACAAATATGGTTTAACAGATCTGCTCTTATTTATACCTTCATGTTTAACAACAGAATATCCTAATTCTTCATACATTCTGCGAATACTTTTTTTTGTAAAAAAACGAAGGTGAGTTCTATCCATCACACCAAAATCTTCATACCGCCAATCTTTTTTTATCAAAACACGCATAAATGTATTATGATATCGAACATTTGGAATTGAGCTAATGATAACACCACCTGGCGCTAATTTATGTTTTATTTTATCCAATACCATATATGGATCTACCAAATGCTCTAGCACATCATTAAAATAAATTACATCAAAATAATGATCTGGTAATTCATCTATATAATCTTCACACTTTCCAGAAAATACGTTATCTAACTTTTGCTTAGCAATTTGAGCTTCATTATCCATATACTCTATACCCCATACCTCAGCTCCTGTTTGCTTTTTCACAACTTCAGCAAATGCACCATTACCACAACCAACATCAATAATTTTTTCAGGATTTTCTGGCATATATTTAATCATCTCATTTCTTATATTGTCATAATATCCGTCAGGTTTATTTTCGTAATCCATTCAATTTATGTTTTTGTGAGTTATTTCAAAATAGATTTTAAGTTATTTTTAATGTAATTACTTTTCAATTATTAAAGGGGAGGTAAATTGGCAAAAGACATCGTTTCCTATATAATTATTAGGTAAGTGATGAATAGAACAACCAGAATCGGTGTAATATTTTTCATCATCAAAATCTATTAATGGAATTAATGTACCTTCATATCTATTCATTGTAAGTCCATGCCACCCAATAGCCGCTTTTTCTCTAATACCATATCTTTTAATCTTAAAACCCCATTCTTTGCTCTTAATAAAGCTTTTTAATTCTTTTTGATCATATATCCAAAATCCACAATAAGGATTAACATCATTTAAAAGAAATTTTCTGTTTTCAATATCAATAATTTTATTTGGAGTTTGAGTAATATCTGTTAAGTACTTAACCCCCTTTTCATCTATTTCTATTCTAAAGAAACCAAGATTGTAATTATTTTTAATGCATAAATCCTTATTTTTCAACCAATATGTAAATGAATTAGAATCAAAACAGATATCATCTTCAAGATACATTTGCACATCATAATCTTCTACATAGGATTCAACATACTTTCTATGCATCCATGTTAAATAAAATGGATGCACATACTTAGTTATTCCTAAACTTAAAAGAGTTTGACAGTAAAACCTTCTAAATTTCCTTAACTTCTTATGACCATTATCTGCAAACTTATGAACAATAACTTTCACATTTTCATGATCTTCCTTAAAACAAAAATCTGTATTTGAATATATAAAAATAGTCTTAGAATATTTTATTTTTTGCAATTCTTCTATAACTTTTTTTAAATAGCCTAGCCTGCTTTCTATATAATAAAAAGTTATATGTATCCCTAAATTCATATCATCAATTTTAAAGTTTTTTAATCTTAAAAGGAATTTTAAAATATTTCTTATTTCTCATAATATAATTACAAAAATGAATTTATTTTTTATTCAATCCTAAATTTTCTTAAAGTATTCACTTGTTAAGTTTCCTTACAACATGTATTTTTGATTTTCAAGTTAAGACCAAACATGAACGATATTTCAGTTATAATTATCAATTACAATTCATCATCTTTTACTATTGATTGTATACAGTCCATTTTAAAACAAACCACCTCATCACTACAATATGAAATTATCGTAGTCGATAATGCTTCTAAAATTGAAGATTTTAAAACTTTGGAAAAAGCATTACATACGTTAGAAATCAACAATCTAAAACTTGTAAGAAGTAAATACAACACTGGGTTTGGAGGAGGAAATATGTTTGGGATTCAATTTGCAAAAGGAAATTATTATGCTTTTGTAAATAACGATACCATTTTACAAAATGATTGTTTACAAATCACATATAGTTTTCTTAACAAGAATAACATTTCTATATGTAGTCCTCAACAATTTGATGAAAATAATCAGGTTAAGAAATCCTTTGATCACTTTCTTTCACTTAAAAGAGAATTATTTGGCAGAAAGTTATTAGAAAAAATCAATCCCAAAAAATACCCCAAACGTAAAAAGATATATGCAGAACCTATTAAAGTACAAAGTGTTCCTGGTTCTTTTCTGGTAGTAGACTCTAATGATTTTCATCAAGTTGGAGGATTTGACACAAATATATTTTTGTATTATGAAGAAACCGATCTATGTTATCGAATTGCCAAACAATCAAATAATGGAGACTGCTATTTGGTTCCTGAAGGAAGGTATACCCATTTTACAGGGAAAAGTACCTCAAAAAATATGAGCATAAAAAAAGAATTGAAAATCTCTTTATTATATGTGATCAAAAAAAATTCGGGCTATATACATTATCTGATATTAAGATGGTTTTTAACGGTTAAATTCTTCTTTAAATCTATTTTCAAACCTGAAAATTTTGAGCTTTTTCTATTATTCTTAAAAGGAGCATCATTAAGCTTATCATTAAAACAACAACAAATCATTGCAAAACGATAATATGCATATTTTACATTTATCTGCCGTTACAAACTGGGGAGGTGGCGAAAACCACATTGAAAACCTATGCTTTGAATTAGCCGAATCAAATCCTGAAATTAAAAACACTATATTTTGTGTAAAAAATGCTCCTTTTCATAAAAGGTTAAAAAAAACAAATCTTAATTATATTACAGCAAACTTAAAAATTAAAGTAGATCCTAGGTTTTTCTTTAAATTAGGAAAAGTTTGCAAAAGAGAAAAAATAGATTTGATTCACATTCATGATCCCAGTGCAATTCTCCTTGCCATTCTTGCAGATAAGTTTTATAATCTTCCTCCTTTTATATATAGTAAAAAAACTTCTTTCCCAATAAAGCAACGTCAAAAAACTCTTTATAAGTATAACTATCCAAAAATTAAAAAATTGCTATGTGTATCTGAAGAAACTATGAGGGTAGCCAAAAAAGGGATCGAAGATCATACTAAATTAATTACTATTTATCATGGCACAAACTTAAAAACCAAAAGTACAGAAACTCAATTCTTATTACGAGAGAAGTATAATATCTCTTCAGATAAAAAAATAATTGGCAACATTGCAAATCATATCAGAGCCAAACATCTGGATACCTGGGTTGATGTAGCTAATAATATTATAAATAAAGAAAAAAGAACAGATTTCTTTTTTATTCAAATCGGAACGTTTACCGAACGAACAGAAGCACTTCTGAATCGTGTAAAAGCATTAGGTTTAGAAAATCATATGGCCTTTCTTGGGTATACACCTAGTGCCTCTAATTTTTTACCTCAATTTGATATTAGTTTAATTACATCTCAAAGCGAAGGTATTCCCCAGGTCATTTATGAATCTATGTGTCACAATGTTCCTGTTATAAGTACAAGTGTAGGAGGAATCCCTGAAATTATAGAACATGGTAAAACGGGTTTACTTGCTCCTATGCATGATAATATCACTTTAAAAGATCATATACTAAATCTTTCTAAAAATCCCGAAATGCAAAAAGAATTTATAGAAAAAGGACATATAAAACTTATTGAAAACTACACCACCAGTAGTATGGCACAACAAACTCTAAAAGTATATAAAACTATAAAAAATAATGCCAGATCATAACTTAGAAACCCAAAATGCAATCAACACATTAAAAAAAGGAGGCATTATCCTATATCCTACCGATACAATTTGGGGTATTGGTTGTGATGCTACTAATGCAGAAGCAGTTGATAAGGTATATGCCTTAAAAAAACGGGAAGAAAGCAAATCCATGATTTGTTTGGTTAGTGATTTTAAAATGCTGCAACAATACATAGAAGAAGTTCCGGAAGTAGCCTATGATATTCTAAAATATGCTTCAAAACCTACTACTATTATTTATGACAGGCCTCTACGTGTGGCAGAAAATATTATAGCAGATGATAATACATTAGGTATTCGAGTGGTAAGAGATCCTTTTTGCGGAAAACTAATTAGGAAGCTTAAAAGACCTATTGTCTCAACTTCTGCTAACATTAGTGGTATGCCCGCTCCAAAAAACTTAAAAGAAATACCTGCTGCAATTTTGGAAGGCGTAGACTATGTCGTAAATTTGCCCCTACAAAAAAAAGGAGTTAAACCTTCTTCGATTATTAAAATAGGAGGAGATAGTACCGTAAAAATTATTAGGAAGTAATTGATTCATGTCGGAAATCAAAAATTATAAAGAAGCATTACAACATCCAATTTTTGATACAATTGCCAAAGCATCAGCAAATCTAGAACTAGACAGCTATGTTATCGGTGGATTTGTAAGAGATCATATATTACAAAGAAAAACTGCTAAAGATATTGACATCGTTGCTATTGGCAGCGGTATAGCATTAGCAAAAGAAGTCTCTATTCTTTTACCAGGTAATCCCAAAATACAGGTTTTTAAAACCTATGGTACTGCAATGCTAAAAGCTGATGATATCGAGGTAGAATTTGTTGGAGCACGAAAAGAATCTTATTCAGAAAATAGTCGAAACCCTGTTGTAGAAAACGGAAGTCTAGAAGATGACCAGAACAGACGGGATTTTACGATTAACACTCTTGCTTTACACCTATCACCAGAAAATTATGGAGAACTATTAGATCCTTTTAATGGCATAGCAGATCTTAAATCAAAAATAATTCGTACTCCTTTGGATCCTGATATTACGTATTCTGATGATCCCTTGCGAATGATGAGAGCAATTCGTTTTGCCGCACAGCTCAATTTCAAAATTGAATCAACCTCGCTAGAGGCTATTACTAAAAACAAAGACCGAATTAAGATCATTACAAAAGAACGTATTGTTGATGAGTTGCATAAAATTATTTTAAGTAATAAACCGTCAGTAGGTTTTAAACTATTAGAACAGACAGGACTTCTAAATTATATCTTACCAGAGCTTATCGCCCTGAAAGGTATTGACGAAATTGAAGGACAACGACATAAAGATAACTTCTATCATACTTTAGAAGTTGTAGATAATATTGCCGAAAACACAAATGATCTCTGGTTACGCTGGGCTGCATTATTGCATGATATTGGTAAAGCTCCCACTAAAAAATTTAGTAAAAAAGTAGGATGGACTTTTCATGGGCATGAGTTTGTAGGTTCAAAAATGGTATTCAAACTCTTTAAACGCTTAAAAATGCCACTAAACGAGAAAATGAAATTTGTGCAAAAAATGGTGTTAATGAGTTCTAGGCCTATAGCAATTGCTTCAGAAGTTACAGATGCAGCCGTTAGAAGATTAGTATTTGATGCAGGAGATTATATCGAAGAGCTAATGACACTGTGTGAAGCCGATATTACCACCAAAAATCCAAAACGTTTCAAAAAATACCATAATAATTTCAAGATTGTAAGACAAAAAATGATCGAAGTTGAAGAACGAGATCATATTCGCAACTTTCAACCTCCTGTAACAGGAGAAGAAATTATGGAAACTTTTAATATCAAACCCTCTCGTGAGATAGGAATCATAAAAGAAGCCATAAAAGAAGCTATTC
Source organism: uncultured Flavobacteriaceae bacterium (assembly GCA_929200365.1). GTDB lineage: Bacteria > Bacteroidota > Bacteroidia > Flavobacteriales > Flavobacteriaceae > Aquimarina. The sequence goes on from CAKMZM010000113.1 coordinate 5,850, forward strand.
TTGAAGGCGAAATTCCTAATGAACATGAAGCAGCTTATGAGTATATGATAAAAAAAGGTGAAGAATTAGGACTAAAAAGCAATTAAGAATCTAATTTTCATCAGAAATAGGTAAAAATCTTTCTTAGACTCTAAGATTACTCATTTCTCAGATTCTTTTTAACAAAAAAAAATGAAAAAAGACAATAAAAAAGTAATTTACTGGCTTCTTACAGGGTGTTTATTAATTTTTGTTATGGTTGTTGTAGGAGGCATTACCCGTCTTACCCATTCTGGATTATCCATTTCAAATTATAAACTAATTTCGGGTACTATCCCCCCTATGAATGACACAGAGTGGAATACAGCATTCGATCTTTATAAACAATACCCCGAATATCAAAAGATAAACCATCAATTTACTCTCGAAGATTTTAAAGCCATCTATTTCTGGGAGTGGCTGCATAGAGTTATAGGAAGATTTATAGGTATAGTATTCATCATTCCATTCGTATATTTTTTAATAAAAAAACAACTTACCGCGCCAACTATAAAAAAATCTGTTGTCCTTATGTTATTAGGAGGTTTTCAGGGATTTCTTGGCTGGTTTATGGTAAAGAGTGGGTTAATTGATCGACCAGATGTAAGTCATTATCGACTTGCCATGCATCTCACCGCTGCATTCATAACCTTTGCCTATACATTTTGGGTAGCACTGGATTTAATATACCCCGATAAAAAACAAATCGATATTAAATTTAGAAATCTAATCCGATGGACATTAGGAATTCTTTTACTTCAGATTATCTATGGTGCTTTTGTTGCCGGACTAGATGCTGGATTATTACACAATCACTGGCCATTAATGAATGACGGAACACTAATTCATGAATCAGTTTATATTGAACAATCCCCATTAATCAAGAATTTTATAGAAGGAAAAAGCGGAGTTCAGTTTATACATCGTTATCTGGCTTATGTAGTTGTTGGATTTATTATCTTTATCTGGTTTCGAAGCAAAAAAATTCAAAAAAACATTGTCCAATCTAATTCATTAAATGTATTAGTAATTATTGTTGGCATCCAATTTTTACTGGGTGTATTTACATTAATTTTCAGAGTCCCTATAGTATTAGGAGTATTGCACCAGATAGTTGCTTTTTTCTTATTAGGAACAATGACTTTTTCACTACACCGTTTTAGTAAATAAACTCTTCTTGAGTAGTAGTGACTTTTTAACACCTAGCCATTTATTTTTTTAGATTAAAGTTTTTTTCCTGTATTTTTTTGAAGTGATCGGATCGGATTAAAAAGTTCTGCCCTTTTTACAGAACATACACAACAGTTTTTTCGTTACACAGCGCTCATACCTTGAACGTTTTTCTTTACTATCAACAAAAAATTCCCTGTATTCTACAAACAATATCAATCCTAGCATTATTTGTCTGATTATAACTCTGAAAATGAAATAAAAAAGGCTTACCAAAGCTATTAATAGTACTTCGGTAAGCCATCAGAAACAATTGTCTACTAAATCCTTATTTCAAAAATCTTTTGCTTTGTTTCTCTATATCAATAAGTTTTTCTCTACTGTTTTTTACAGAAGTAGAAGTTTTCGCACCGCTAGATTCTCTTCCTCTAAGAGCCATTAACTGTCTGGCTTTATTCTGAACAGCGCTCCAGTTTACAGAAGCCTTAGCCTCTTCGAGTGCTCTTCTCATTTCGGTATCCGAAAGGTTTAAAGCAGCGAATGCGATTCCGTATGGAGTTTCTGACTTAATCTTGTTAATTTCATTACCCAATGCTTTATAAATACAATATGAAACCGAAGCACCAGAATCATAAAATATTGAAAAAGCAAAATAATCTTTCACATCATTAAAACTATTGAAGCTATAATTCAATGCTGAAAAATAAGACGAATACAGGAACGTTGCGTTTCTACGATCTGCAATAGCTTCTCTGGCTCCTACTACTTCTATATACTTGGCAAAACCTTCGATTCTTTCCTGCTCTAAAGCCATATTGGTAATCAGTTTTCTTGACGAAGGATCTATTTGTTTTGCCTTTGTCATGATAGCAACATATTGCTTTAATTTATTCAACAAAACTTCTTTGTTATTTTCATTAGGCATTTTTGCAAAGATCTCAGAAACCAAAATCTGTAGCTCTAATAATTCACGAGTAATAGGGTAACTATTTTCATCCTGAATATGGTTATTACGATAATTCCAATCTCTAAACTGAACCATATGGAAAACCTCATGGGTCATAAAATCAATTGCATGATAGTTATTTACATCCCAATCTTCATATTTTTGAAGGTAATATTTACCTCCGTTAATATTATAATCAAAATCGTAATAACCATTTCCAGAATTTAAGGTATTCATAGCGTCTTGCATTTTTATATCATATTGATATATATCCAATCCCTTGCTATCTGCTGCGCTAAGTTTTACCGCTCCGTTAAGATGAGTTGTAGGATTAATAACAAAAGCTTTATCAGGTCTTCCGTTTCTTAAATGTATAATATACGCAGGCTCGTTTTTAAAATCATATCCATTATAGATTTCATTTTTGGCGTATACTTCACCTAATTTATTAATCTCGTCAAAAAATTTACGATCTATCGAAGTTACACTGGCTAATTTCTCGTTGACCTCTGTCGCATTAAGATCTGTTGCAGTACTGGTTTCATTAAGATCTGTCATACCATCTTCTTCCTTTTCGCAGGAAAAAAGAACTAGGCCTATAAGGATAAGCCCAAATAATTTTTTAAAATTCATAATGTGTAAAATTTAAGTTAAGTTTGTTTAGAGAATTTCGTATTCTCTTGTTAACGAAACATAACGAATCTATAGTAGAAATGATTATTCCTATTAACTAAAATTTAACATTTTTAACAAAAAGAAAAATAACGATGTATACCTTCTTCCTTACCTCAGAGATTCAACCGCTTTTTTAAGACAAAGAAATTTAGACTTAACCAATGTACATCCAAATCCTTCTAAGTTTGTATCTTTGCTTTTTACTAGATTAACAAAATATGATATACCGTTTCAGAATTATTCTGGATACAGAAGAAGATGTATTTAGAGATATTGAAATAGAACAAGATGCAACTTTAGAACAATTTCACAATGTAATTACCCAATCTTTTGGTTTTGACGGAGCAGAAATGGCTTCTTTCTATATTAGTGATGAGCAATGGAATCAAGGAGAGGAAATATCTTTGTTTGATATGAGTGATGGTAACCAACCCATTAGATTAATGAATGAAACCACACTTATTGATGTTGCCCATGAAGCCTCTCCCAGATTAATTTATATATACGATTTCTTAAACATGTGGACATTTTTGGTCGAACTTGCTGAAATTGCCGAATATGAAAACGGAAGAGAGTACCCTAATATAATGTACATTCATGGTCAAATACCTGATCAAGCGCCCGATAAAGAGTTTAAAGCCGAAGAATTAGGTAACCTTAATGAAAGTGAAAATGAAGACATTATGGATCTTGATGAATATGAGGATCTGGGGTTTGATGAGAATTGGAATTAAAAATTAACTGTTAATTAAAAAGATCCCAGCCATCGCTGGGATGACATACATGTCATGATCAACTTATATAGCACTCAAATCGAATCATTATCGGTTCACAGGGTTGGAAACAAGAATAAAAATGAAAATATATTCTTATCAGAATCACCATACACGCTTAATGATGAGTTAACTGCACTTTTAAAAGAATATTTCTTCAAACCTTTTAGAGAAAAAGAAGAAAATTATTTTCAGTTTACCAATGAAGTAGATATAGAATTTAATCCACTGTTTAAAATTGCAAACGAAATTTTTGAACACCCTTCTTCAGTTCATGAAAAATCAAAACGAATCGCTTCATTATTGTATGAACAGTCACAACATCCACATATCAAAAGTGGTGAGGTATATGTTACCTATTTGGATAACGTGACTATCGACAATGAGAAAGTTGATGCTATCGGTATTTTTAAATCAGAATTAAAACATGATTTCCTTCAGTTTGAAGAAAAAGAAACCGATATCGAATTATTGATTCAACAAGGTGTAAACCTCAATAAGTTGGATAAAGGCTGTTTAATCTTTAACCATAAAAAAGAAGAAGGTTATAAAATTCTTTCTATAGACTCTAACCGTTATGACACCAAGTATTGGTTAGAACACTTTTTAGGCGTAGAAGCTTTTGCCGACGAAAATTTTTACACCAAAAAATATATGAAATTCTGTCAGGATTTTGCAAAAGATGTGATACTTCCTGCCGAAGATAAAAAAGAAGAAGTGATGTTTATGAATCGGGCGGTAAATCACTTTGCCAAGAATGATGAATTTGAAGAATCTGCATTTTTAAACGATGTAATTGATAACCCTGATCTGATTCCGGAGTTTAAACATTACAAAGTAGAAAAAGCGCCAAAATATCAGATCGAGGACCTTACCACTTTTCCTATCGCCAACAATGCAGTAACTGCTGCTCGAAAAAAGATGAAAAACGTCATCAATCTAGACACCAATGTACAGATAAAAATGGATTTCATTAACCCAGAATCTGCAGAAAAATTTGTAGAAAAAGGGTGGGACGAAGAGAAGCAAATGTATTATTATCTGGTATATTTTAATAAAGAACAAAAAACCTAACAAAGTAGAAAACCGATAGCTATCATATTATGGATTTTATTCTGGTTGGTATTATAGCTTTATTAGGATCTGGATTAACATTTTTTTCTGGTTTTGGACTAGGCACATTATTAATGCCAGTATTTGCATTATTTTTTCCTATAGACATTGCCATTGCTCTTACAGCAATAGTACATCTGCTTAATAACCTGTTCAAATTAACTCTTGTTGGTAAAAAAGCTAATCTACAAACCGTACTGCGTTTTGGAATACCTGCTATTGTATTCGCTTTTTTCGGAGCGTATATATTAGGTAAACTCACCTATATAGATCCCGTATTTAGCTATACTATTGCTGATACCATATATGAAATCACAGCGGTAAAAATATCTATTGCTATAGTATTGATCTTTTTCTCTCTATTCGATCTTATCCCAAAGCTGAAACGATTAGAATTTGATATCAAATATTTGCCCTGGGGTGGTGTACTAAGTGGTTTTTTTGGAGGATTATCGGGGCATCAGGGAGCATTACGAACTGCTTTTTTGATTCGGGCAAAACTTAATAAAGAAGCTTTTATTGCTACCGGAGTAGTTATTGCCTGTTTTATTGATATTTCAAGACTTACTATATATGCCACAGATCTGTGGCAGTTAAAAAATCAACTTAACTACCCACTGCTTATTGTTGCAACATCAATGGCATTTATTGGAGCCTATATCGGCAACAAATTTCTTAAAAAAATCACCATACATACAATTCAAATAGTGGTAGGAGTTTTATTAATTGTCTTTGCACTACTTCTGGGGGTTGGCATTTTGTAAACTCTGATGCTAGATCATAAATATCTAAAGATAAGCGGTTGGTCTAAAACATTTGATTCGTAATCTTTGAAGTGGTTTAAACTTACCATCTTTACAAGAAGTAGAACATCATATCACAAAAAAAAGACATTTACCTAATATCCCTTCGGCTTCAGAAGTAGAAAAAAATGGTATTCAACTTGGGGAAATGAATGCAAAACTGCTTCAAAAAATCGAGGAACTTACACTATATATGATTGCACAAGAAAAGAAAACCAACCAGCTACAGAAAGAGATAGAGCTACTCAAACAAAAAAACATAGAATTAGAAAAAAAAATAAAATAGTAATTGAGTATGTGAGTGTTTGAGTATGTGAGTGTTTGAGTATGTGAGTGTTTGAGTATTTGAGTGTTTGAGTCTCGTAATTTAATTCATAATCTCACATACTCAAAACTCAGAAACTAAA
>CAKMZM010000114.1:0-4004 GCA_929200365.1 uncultured Flavobacteriaceae bacterium
TACTCACTAATTTAAATTTGGTTGAGGCGTCATCCTTAAATAGGGTTTTATCTCTTTATGCCCTTTTGGGAATAATTCGGCGATTTCTTCATTAGCCACAGAAGGTACAATAACACAATCATCACCAGAATTCCAGTTTGCTGGTGTAGCTACTTTATGATATGCTGTTAACTGAAGTGAATCAATAACCCGCAACAACTCATCAAAATTTCTTCCTGTAGAAGCTGGATACGTTATTGTAAGTTTGATTTTTTTATCTGGTGCTATCACAAAAACAGAACGTACCGTTAATTGGCTATTTGCATTAGGATGAATCATATCATATAATTCTGATACTTTTCTATCTTCATCGGCAATGATAGGAAAATTGACCGTTGTGTTTTGTGTTTCATTAATATCTTTAATCCATCCATGATGAGATTCTAAACCATCTACGCTAAGTGCAGCAACTTTTACATTGCGTTTATTAAACTCTTTGGTATACTTTGCTACTGTACCTAATTCTGTGGTACAGACAGGAGTGTAATCTGCTGGATGTGAAAACAGAATACCCCAGTCTTCTCCTAGCCAATTATGAAAATCTATTTCTCCTTCTGTAGTTTGTGCAATGAAGTTTGGTGCTTCATCTCCTAATCGCAATACTGCCATGATTTGTGTGTGTTTAAGGTTTTAAAAAAAATATTATTTGAAGTGATCTGCCTTTTTTCAATGGGCTATAAAATGATCTTGAACTCAATCTTTATATTCTTCTTGCTTTATTAGTATTATCATGAAGTACAATAAACTTCAATTAAGGATAAAGCCTTATTATTTTGTCTCAATCAAAAAAGATTAAACTTTTTCTTTTTTACGAACAGTACGTTGCTCAATTCTTTTTTCATAATCTTGTCCTTGAAAAATTCGTTGAACAAATATACCTGGAATATGTATATGATCTGGTTTTAAGGTTCCTACAGGAACTAATTCTTCTACCTCGGCTACTGTTATTTTTGCAGCACCGCACATACATGGATTAAAATTTCTTGCCGTTCCTTTAAAAATTAAATTTCCAGCTTCATCACCTTTCCAGGCTTTTACAAATGCAAAATCGGCTTTAAATGCATGTTCTAACACATACATTTTACCATTAAATTCTCTGGTTTCTTTTCCTTCTGCTACCTCGGTACCATAACCTGCAGGTGTATAAAATGCTGGAAATCCTCCCTGAGCTGCACGGCATCTCTCTGCCAGAGTACCTTGCGGAATAAGCTCGACATCTAATTCGCCACTAAGCATCTGCCGTTCGAATTCATCATTTTCTCCTACATAAGAAGAAATCATTTTTTTGATTTGTTTTTTTTGAAGCAGAAGTCCTAACCCAAAATCATCAACTCCAGCGTTATTGGATATACAGGTAAGGCCTTTGATATTTGATTTTACAAGTTCTGTAATACTGTTTTCAGGAATACCACATAGACCAAAACCGCCAAGCATAAAGGTCATATTATCCTTGATACCAGTCAAAGCTTCGGTAACATCGGGTACCGTTTTACGAATCATAGTGTCCTAATTTTAACAAACTAAAAGTACTAAAAAAAACAGTATCTTATCTTTTGAAATTAGATAATTTCTCGAATATTTTTATTCCAAAAAAAAAGTTCTTCTAGAGACTAAACTCGTCTATGTTTTCATCCTGAATATTATCTCTCTTAAAAGCTTTACAATCTACTTCGATAGTTAAATTTTTTGGCTTAGGGAAAGCTTCTGTAGAAATTTTTAATGTTTTATCTGCATAGCATTTTTTCATAAACAATCCCCAAACAGGTAATGCCATTGTAGCTCCTTGACCAAAGGTGGTAGTTCTAAAATGGGTTGCTCTGTCGTCTGCACCAACCCAAACTCCTGTACAAAGATTAGGTACAATACCCATAAACCAGCCATCACTTTGATTTTGTGTTGTACCTGTTTTACCAGCGATAGGGTTTGTAAACTCATAAGGGTGACCAGTAACTACATTTTTTATATCATATCTCGAAGAAGCTCTTGTGCGTAATCGTATTCCTGAACCTGAATGTGTAACACCTTCCATTAAATTAATAGTAACATAAGCTGCTTCTTTACTAATCACATCCCGTGTTTCGGGAACAAATTGATATAAAACGGTTCCGTTTTTATCTTCGATACTGGTTATGGTAACTGGTTTGGTATATATCCCCTGGTTAGCAAAGGTACTATAAGCCCCAACCATTTCTGATAATTTTAAATCTACTGATCCTAATGCTATAGAGGCAACTTCGAGAATATCGGATTCTACTCCCATTTTTTTTGCAAGACGCACAATAGGTTCTGGCCCTATTCTATCCATTAAACGTGCAGAAATAGTATTTACCGATTTGGCCAATGCTTCTTTAAGATTCAAATAACCCGTATAATCGGGAGGACTATTTTTTGGTGTCCATCCTTTATCAATTACACCATGAGAACCTGCTGGAATAGTAATTTGAGATAGTGGCAAAGTATCACAAGGAGAAAGTTTAAGTTGGTCGATTGCCGTAGCATATACAAAGGGTTTAAATGTAGATCCCACCTGGCGTGCTCCCTGATATACATGATCGTATTGAAAGTGCTTATAATTCACTCCTCCTACCCAAGCTTTAATATGACCTGTTTGTGGCTCCATAGACATTAATCCCGAGCGTAAAAACTTTTTATAATAGAGAATAGAATCTCTGGGAGTCATTATAGTATCTATTTCCCCTTTCCAGCTAAATATGCTCATCTCTGCCTTTTCATCAAAAGATTTTCTTATTGCTTTTTTGCTTTTACCCTGACTAAGCATTTTTTTCCATCTGGCAGATGATTTCATACTACGGTTAAGTATTCTTTCTACTTCAGCTTCTGTTAAGTTTCTAAAAGGAGTTGTTTTATTATCTTTTTCTTGTTTATCGAATTCTTTTTGAAGATTTGCCATATGCTCCTGTACTGCTTCCTCAGCATATTTTTGCATTCGGGAATCTATAGTTACATTAATTCGAAGCCCATCTCTATAGATATCAAAATATTCAGGTTCTCCTTCTGCATTTTCCTCTTTAGGGTTTTCTTTTACCCATTTTGCCATCCAACTTCTTACATACTCTCTAAAATAGGTGGCCGTACCATCGTTATGCCCTTCTGGGGAAAAATCCAACTTTAGTGGTAGTTTTTGCAGGCTATCTTTTTGTTGTTCTGTAATATATCCATATTTTTCCATTTGACTAAAAACCACATTTCTTCTATTCAATGATTTTTTTTTGGAAATTTCCCGATGTGGATTAAATTGTCTGGGATTCTTTAGCATTGCAACTAAAACCGCTGCTTCCTCTATTTTTAAATCTTTTATGTTTTTATTAAAATATATTCGTGAAGCAGAACTAATACCTATCGCCTGAAATATAAAATCCTGCTTGTTAAGATACATGGTTATGATTTCTTTTTTTGTGTACTGACGCTCAAGACGACTAGCAATAACCCATTCCTTTATTTTTTGGGTATATCTACGCCAGCCTTTGGTTCTGGTTCCATGAAAAAGTAATTTTGCCAGCTGCTGTGTAATTGTACTGGCTCCTCCTTTCTTTCCAAGAAAAATAAAGGCTCTTAATGTTCCTCTGGCATCGATCCCAGAATGATTATAATATCTCGCATCTTCGGTGGCAACCAAAGCATCAACCAAATGTTGTGGCAGATCTTCATAGCTTACAGGAGTACGGTTTTCTTTAAAAAAGGTTCCTATTTGCACTCCATCTGAAGAGATAATCTGGGTCGCCAAATCATTTTGTGGATTTTCTAACTCTTCGAATTTGGGCATTTCTCCAAAAACACCCCAGCCTGCCAACAAGAATAGAAGAATTAATAAAAATGCGCCTGAAACAAATGTGATCCAAAATGCTTTTATGTATTTTATAGTATTACTCGCTGGAGTTTTTGTTCTTTTTTTTGTTGATTTGGGTTTTGCCTTTGTCATATCTCAGCTATTTAAATCTATTTTT
>CAKMZM010000114.1:4104-11733 GCA_929200365.1 uncultured Flavobacteriaceae bacterium
TTTCCTTTTTCTTTAAAACTTACATTTTCTTTATACCATAATTTATTTTCTTTAAGATCAGAAAAACCTGTTCCTAACCATTTTCCGTCAGGTGCCGCAAGGCGATACTCTAATGTATCGGTGATCACTTTACCATTTGGAAATTTCATTTCACTAATTAAATACAAATTACTGTATTTGTATTTATTATTGTTACGAACATTTATAAATAAATTGTAGGATTGTGTTGTATCAAGTTCTGGAAGTGTAAAACTCACTTCTTCATCTATTTCCCATGCATTAGTTACTGTATGGTATGTGTCAAAAACTTGATTGTCATCACATGATACAATGGTAGTTGTTATACATACTATTAAAAAAAACCTAAGTTTTATCATTATTCCTATTACGAGATCTACGTTTTTTATTACGTTGATTACTTGATTTATTTGTACTATTAGAATTCCCTTTTTTTGTTTTGTTTGAAACTGTTGTTTGTTTTTCTGAAGCTTTTTTATTTTTACTTTTCCTTTTGTTACGATTTCTTCTTTTACTACGTTTTGGCTGATCAAATCTCGTTAAGCTATCTTGTCCTACAACGTTCTCAAAATCTGTTTTAGTATTTTCTAACAATTCTGAAGCAAAATCTTCTAAGCTTGTTACTTTTTCATTGTTTTTGTTTGCTGCAATTATTTCATTAACATCTTCAGCAGAAATTCTATGCCAATTCATCCATTCTCCTTCATAAGCATACCATAACAATCCTTTAAAGATATCTATTTTTTGACATACCGCTGTTCCTTTTTCTGTTTGAAGTTTTATATCGGTTTTAGGAAAACTATTTAATGCATCGATATATGCATCTAACTCATAATTAAGGCAACATTTTAACTTTCCGCATTGACCTGCTAGTTTTTGTGGATTTAGCGATAATTGTTGATACCTTGCTGCACTAGTATTTACTGATCTAAAATCGGTAAGCCAAGTAGAACAACATAGCTCTCGCCCACAAGAACCAATACCCCCTAATCGTGCGGCTTCTTGTCTGAAACCTACTTGTCGCATTTCTATACGGGTACTAAACTCGTGTGCAAACTCTTTTATTAACTGCCTAAAATCCACCCGTTCTTCGGCGGTGTAATAAAAAGTAGCTTTTGATCCATCCCCTTGAAATTCGATATCAGAAATTTTCATTTGCAGTTCTAATCTAATTGCGATTTCACGAGCGCGAACCTTCATGGTTTCTTCCTTATCACGTGCTTTCTGCCATATATCAATATCTTTTTGAGATGCTTTTCGATAGATTTTTTTTATTTCTTCACTATCCAATTCTACTTTCTTTTTTTTCATCTGGACACGAACTAGTTCACCAGTAAGCGTAACAATCCCTACATCATGACCAGGAGAAGACTCTGTTGCAACAATGTCTCCAATGCTTAAAGAAAGGTTTCCTGTATTTTTAAAGAAGTTTTTTCTACCATTCTTAAATCGTATTTCAACATAAGAAAAAGGCAGTGATCCACTAGGAAGTGACATGTTGGATAACCAATCGAAAACTGTTAATTTATTGCAACCGTCTGTACCACAAGTACCATTATTCTTGCAGCCCTTGGGTTGCCCGTCTTTTGCGGAGGAGCAACTGTTACACCCCATATTTTTTATCTATATTGAAATTTGTCTGCGACTATAACCGCAACAAATATGGTTCTTACTAAAGTCAGAAATATACCATTTCTAACATATCAATCGTTAAAGATACTATGAAATGAGGATAAAAAAAACTATCTGCTATAGTTCTTTACCTTTTTAGGTATTACTTCTTGTATTTTAATGCTTCTGAACGACCTTTTTTAAAAATCTTATTACTATTTCCTTTACCTTTTCGCAATGCTTTTTGTTCTTCAAATGGTAGTCTATTAACCTGCATACATGCTGTCGAGCAACAGTTTTCTAGTGCTGTTGCACAATTTTCACATTGTATAAATAATAAGTGACATGCTTCGTTTTCACAATTCACATGGGTATCACATGAGGTGCCACATTGATGGCAATTAGCTATTACATCCTCAGAGATACGTTCTGCTCTTCTATGATCAAATACAAAATTTTTACCCAGAAATTTATTTTCTAAACCCTGAGCTTCGACTTGTCTTGCATATTCTATGATTCCCCCTTCTAGTTGAAATACATTTTTAAATCCTTTGTGCTTATAATATGCACTGGCCTTCTCACAGCGTATCCCCCCGGTACAATACATGACCAGGTTTTTATCTTCCTTATGATCTTTGAGGTCTTCTTCAATAATATCCAAAGAATCTCTAAATGTATCTACATCGGGTGTAACAGCTCCTTTAAAATGACCAATTTCACTCTCATAATGATTACGCATATCAACCAATACAGTATCTGGATCTTCTATCAGTTTATTAAATGCCAGAGCATCAACATGCACTCCTTTGCTGGTAACATCAAATGTGTCATCATTTAATCCATCGGCAACAATCTTTTTACGAATTTTTACCTTTAGTTTCAAAAAAGATTTTGAGTCTTGTTCTCTAGCGATATTGAGTCGTACGTTTTCCAGAAAAGAAATACTGTCCAGATGTTTTTTAAAAGCTTCAAAATTTGGTGCAGGAACAGATAATTGTCCATTTATACCTTCTTTGGCTACATAAATTCTACCTAAGACCTCAAGTTTATCCCAATGAATAAAAAGATGATTCCTGAAAATTTCCGGATTACCGATATGTGCATATTTGTAGAAAGATAGTGTAAGTCGGTCTGTACCGGCTTCATCAATAAGAACTGCTCTTTCTTTTGCACTTAATTTGTTGTACAGTTGCATGCTATACCTACGTTTTTTAAGTTAAAAGAAACTATTTATTTTTTGGTAAAAGTACAAATAGTGTATGAATATGCAATAGCAGGCATAAGTTTTATCTTTTTATGAAGTAAAATAAAAAATGCCTTGAAACTTATTTCAAGGCATTTTTTGGACGAATTCGTTATTAAATAATTTAACGATTAAAAAATATAATAACGAAGCTAACCATCTTCTACTATACAATTACTGATTTTAGTAATTGTACAACCATCAAGATTATTTCTTACGACCTTTTTAAGAAACTTCATCTTTCTTCTTTCCTTCTGTTTTTGTTCATGTTTGCTTTTTAAATAGATGATAAAAAACAAAAGGGTTGCGTGATACTCATAAAAATCATGTAACCAAAACTAAATTATTTTAGTACATGACAAAAATTAACTATGAATAGTAATACGCCTAATAATTTTATGGTTTATCAAGACCTCACAGGTCTTAGAGACTTGTGAGGTCTGTAAAACAACAATTTAATAATATTCTAATATTCAATTACTTAAATGTTTATCCTAATTTTTTGTCATGTACTTAGCTAAAGCATACCAAATCAACTATAAAACACAATAAATATTACTGATTAACTCTTATTTATAATTTTTCAAATTCTAGGATAAAATAATAGGCATTGGTTGTTAATAACGATTTCAGAATCCATCCTTCAACTATAAAAAGAAATAGTATTTTAGCAAAAAGTTTATTATCAATGTCAAATCCCGATATATTTGAACAACAAATGAGTACAGAGAAAGACGCAAAATTAAAAGCATTAAAACTTACCTTAGATAAATTAGACAAAACCTACGGAAAAGGAACTGTAATGAAGATGAGTGACAGTTCTGTACAAGAAGTAGATGTAATCCCTACAGGTTCTCTTGGTTTAGATTTGGCATTAGGTGTTGGTGGATATCCCCGCGGAAGGGTTATCGAAATTTATGGTCCAGAATCTTCTGGTAAAACAACCCTTACTTTACATGCTATTGCTCAGGCACAAAAGGCTGGTGGTATTGCTGCGTTTATAGATGCAGAACATGCTTTTGATCGTTTTTATGCAGAGAAACTAGGTGTTGATATAAACAATTTGATTATTTCTCAACCAGATCATGGTGAGCAAGCTTTAGAGATTGCTGATAATCTGATCAGATCGGGAGCTATTGATATTATCGTTATTGATTCTGTAGCTGCACTTACTCCTAAAAGTGAAATCGAAGGTGAAATGGGAGATTCTAAAATGGGACTTCATGCCCGATTAATGTCTCAGGCACTTCGAAAATTAACTAGTTCTATTAGTAAAACTAATTGTACTGTGATTTTTATTAACCAACTTCGTGAAAAGATTGGAGTGATGTTTGGAAATCCTGAAACAACTACTGGTGGTAATGCTCTAAAATTCTATGCTTCAGTGCGTTTAGATATTCGTCGTTCTACACAGATCAAAAATAGTAATAGTGAAGTGCAAGGAAACAAAACACGAGTTAAAGTAGTAAAAAACAAAGTAGCACCGCCTTTTAGAACTGCAGAATTTGATATCATGTATGGAGAAGGTATTTCTAAAAATGGAGAAATCATTGATATTGGTGTTGACTATGAAATTGTTAAGAAAAGTGGTTCTTGGTTTAGTTATCAAGACACCAAATTAGGACAAGGACGAGACGCTGTAAAAGCTTTGCTTAATGATAATCCAGAACTTATGGAAGAGCTTGAACAAAAAATCAAGGAGGCCATAAAAATTGCAAAAGAATAAACTGCCTTGAGGAAACGAGACATTCGACCCTAAAAAATCAATACAACTTTCTTAATAAAAACATTAAAATCCTGAAGCCTCGGGATTTTTTTATATCTTAAAAGCAACCTTATCTGCATTAGAGTATCTACCTAATAAATAAGTTATACGATCTCTAAAAACCCCAAGAAAATGAGAAAGATAAAAATAGTTTTAACATTTTTTATTATGGTTATCTTAACTGGATGCCTTGATGATGATGATGGAACAAGTTTTTTTTATGAATTAGTTACTGTACATGAAGTTTCACTACCCGATCAGTTTAATCGAGAAGAAATATATACAATTACTGTTTCTTATTATAGATCAACAAATTGTCATTCTTTTGCAGGATTTGATTACGACAAACTAGAAAATGAACGAACCGTATCTGTGGTTAATTTGGTAGTTAATGAAGGTAATTGTAAAGATTTAGAAAAGACAGATCTAGTTGAGGTGTCTTTTGATTTTTTGGTAGGGAAAGAAGATACTTATATTTTTAAGTTCTGGCAAGGAAAAGATGAAAAAGGAGATGATCAATTTTTAACCGTAGAAGTACCTGTATTATAAAATAAACTCGTTTTTCTGCATTAGAAAACGGGTAACTAAAAATAGTTATTAGTGGGTTTAAACCAACTCATAAAAAGATGTAAGAAAAAAAATGCTCAGGCGCAAGAACAATTGTATAGGCTATACAGTAGTAAGCTATTTTCGATTTGCTTAAAATATTCTAACGATGCTTCGAGTGCAGAAGACACCTTGCAAGATGCTTTTATAACCATTTTTGATAAAATAGGTCAATATAAAAATCAGGGGGCTTTTGAAGGGTGGATAAAACGAGTAACTATTAATACTGCATTACAAAAATATCGAAAACAAAAAGTTTTTGATATCATTAATGAAGAACAAATTGAAGAAGTTGAGGTTGAAATTGATGAAGAAGAGATTTCGCTAGATTATCTTTTAGAAATTATACAGCAACTGCCTGATCGATATCGATTAGTATTCAATCTTTATGTATTAGATGGTTATTCTCATAAAGAGGTTGCAAAGATGTTAGAGATATCTGTGGGAACTTCTAAGTCTAATCTGTCGAGAGCAAGAAACATTTTAAAAGAAAAATTACAAACCAATCAGGAGCTTTATGTTCGACCAATTGAAGAACAAGGATGAGTGATAAAAAAAATATAGATCGTTTATTTCAGGAAAAATTCAAGGATTTTGAAGTCATTCCCGATGAAATAGTATGGAAAAAAATAAAAGCACGTCAAAACGAAAACAAAAAAAGAGGGGTTCTGGTTCCATTTTGGTATAGAGTTGCAGGGGTTGCAGCATTAATTACACTTATATTTGGTATAAACTCTTTACTATTTAACACTAACAGTCAACAGCAAAATAATACAATTACAGACTCTGATACTCAAAATATAATTGAACAAACAAAAACGACGACACCTGATAAACAGGTTAAGCCTCCTACAAAAAATGGTATCGTCACTTCAGAAAAAAAAGAAACCAATCCTGTTGACCAAAAAACAAAAAACACTACTCAAAACCAAGATAATAATGCTGGTCAACATAACTATTTTGAATCTTCTATTACAAAAGAAAATGCAGTTGTTAATACTCTGGAACAAGTACCTTCAAAACCCCAAAAAGGTAGTGAATTAGATCCCACCTCTCATTCTGTAACTAAGAATTCAATAGTGAGTCATCCTACAACAAATAATAACAATACAACAGAAACCTCTTCTAAGTCAAAAGCAGATTCTATTGTTACCCAAGAGAGAATAATTAAGAAAGCTGCAATTGTTGATCAACAGAATAAAAAACCTAATCTAGAAAAAGAATACCCTCTTTTTATAACTCCTAATGAGAAAAATAACACAAATACTCAAGGTTTAGCAAAAAAGAATAGTGATATAAAGAACAAAACTCTCAAAGAAGATGTTGAAAACCTAAATGATAATGGTAAGAAATCTATTTTTGATGTTATAAATCAAAAAGAGGAAAAAGAAATAGCTGAAGAATCCACATCAACCAAAAAATGGAATATTGCCCCTAATGTCGCTCCTGTATATTATAGCTCTATAGGGGGTGGATCTTCCATCGATTCTCAATTTGCAGATAATACTAAAAACGGACAGGTAAATATGAGTTATGGTATGCATATTTCTTATGCTATAAATAAAAGATTTAGTGTGCGCTCTGGAGTAAACAAGGTAGATCTTAGTTATAATACTGAGGGGGTTGGTTTTTCTCCATCGGCAGTAGGCAAAAATCTAGAAAATGTAAGCTATAATTCTACTGCTGGAGCAATTTTGATCTCTGATATCGGAAACGTAAGAAACACTGCTGATATTGGGTCTGAATTTTCAGATATTAACAGAAATGCGATAGATCAAAAGCAAAATCCAGGATTACTTAATCAAAGTATTGCCTATTTAGAAGTTCCGTTGGAAATGAAATATGCCTTGGTTAATAAAAAAATTGGTGTAAATATGATTGGAGGTATAAGTACATTATTCTTACAGGATAATGAAATCTCTATAGAAGCTGGTGACTTTGAAGCCACTATAGGTGAAGCTAATAATCTTAATGATGTGAGTTTTAGTGGTAATATAGGGTTGGGCGTTGATTACAAAATATCAGATCAATTTGAAGTTAATCTTGAACCTATTTTTAAATATCAGTTTAATGCATTTAATGATAACGCCGATAATTTTAAACCCTATTATTTTGGGATATATACTGGAGTAAGTATTAGGTTTTAAAAAATATAAAGATTTTTTAGTTGGTTAGGTAATTATTGCTATAAAACTAGGTATTCTAAACTGAGTTAAAGCAATGATAAACAAAGCCGTTTCTGAGGAGAAACGGTTTTATGTTTTTTTATAATTTATCTCATAAAAATGATGTTTTTTGATTACAATAATATTACTCAATAGCTAAGTTCTAATTTTGAATATGTATTATCTTTGATTTAAAATTTTAGCACTATGATCCCAAAAGA
>CAKMZM010000115.1 GCA_929200365.1 uncultured Flavobacteriaceae bacterium
AAGTACTGAAGGCGGGACTTGAACCCGCACGGCCTTACAGGCCATTGGATTTTAAGTCCAACGTGTCTACCAATTCCACCACTTCAGCATGGTATATATTATCTCAGAGCGAAAGACGGGATTTGAACCCGCGACCCTCACCTTGGCAAGGTGATGCTCTACCCCTGAGCTACTTTCGCAGTATGTTAAGAACTTCGCAACTTAGTATTGCGGATGCAAATTTAAAACAATTCTAATAATACCAAAGTCTTTTTGCAGAAAAGAATAGTTTTTTTTTAGATCTGTGATACTTTTTTCCTGGTTAACATCCGTTTAATCTCATTAAGCTTCATTAATGCTTCTACTGGAGTAAGCGTATCTATATCGATATCGAGAATTTCTTCTTTGATTTCTTCGAGCAAAGGATCATCTAGATTAAAGAAGCTTAACTGTAATTTATCTTCTTCCTGTATTCCTTTGATTTTATCGGTAAGTTCTTCACTACTATGTGATTTTTCAAGCTTTTTAAGCATCTTATTTGCTCTGTGTAATACTTGCTGAGGCATTCCTGCCATTTTAGCTACATGAATCCCAAAACTATGTTCACTACCGCCAGGAACTAATTTACGTAAGAAAAGAACGGTATCTTTTAATTCTTTTACTGATACATTATAATTTTTAATACGATCAAAGGTCTCACACATCTCATTTAGCTCGTGATAATGCGTAGCAAATAACGTTTTAGGTCTTGCAGGATATTCGTGTAAAAATTCGCTAATTGCCCAAGCAATAGATATCCCATCATAGGTGCTCGTTCCTCGACCAATCTCATCTAACAATACCAAACTACGATCAGATATATTATTTAAGATACTGGCGGTTTCATTCATCTCTACCATAAATGTAGATTCTCCCATAGAGATATTATCACTTGCCCCTACTCTGGTAAATATTTTATCAATCACTCCTATCTTAGCTTCTTCTGCAGGAACAAAGCATCCCATCTGCGCCAGTAACACAATCAATGCTGTCTGTCTCAATATTGCAGATTTACCACTCATATTAGGGCCAGTGATCATAATAATCTGTTGATTATCTCTATTCAATATAACATCATTGGCAATATATGGTTCTCCTGGAGGCAATTGTTTTTCGATCACAGGGTGTCGACCATTTTTAATTTCTAAATCATACGATTCATCGATTAAAGGTTGTACATATTGATTTTCTTTGGCTAGCTGGGTAAAAGAACATAGGCAATCCAATTGTCCTATTAATGTAGCATTTAACTGTACTGATTTAATATACTCATTCATCCAAAGTACAAGATCACCAAATAATTGTTGCTCTAGTGCCAGAATTTTTTCTTCGGCTCCAAGAATTTTGGCTTCGTATTCTTTAAGTTCTTCTGTAATATATCGCTCTGCATTTACAAGAGTTTGTTTACGAATCCAGGTATCTGGCACTTTATCTTTATGTGTATTTCGAACCTCTATATAATATCCAAACACATTATTTGAGGCTATTTTTAAAGAGGTAATACCAGTAGCTTCAGTTTCTCGCTCCAGCATTTTATCCAAATAATCTTTTCCTGAAAAAGCAATAGATCGCAATTCATCTAATTCTTCTACATATCCACTAGCAATTGTATTTCCTTTCAATACATTTACAGGAGCTTCTTCATTTAAAGTTTCTTTGATCTTACTGCGTAGTAGTTCGCAGTCACTAAGAGTCTCCCCTATTACTTTTAGTGCTTCGTTATCACTATTTGATGCTTGTGATTTTATAGGTACAATTGCTTCTAAAGAGTTTTTAAGTTGTATAACCTCGCGAGGGTTTACTTTTCCAGTAGCTACTTTAGAAATTAATCGTTCTATATCACCTATTTGCTTAATCTGATGCTGGATTTTTTGATGTAGTGTGGTATTATCCAAAAAAAACTGTACTACTTCATGACGTTTTTTAATGGCAGCAATATTCTTAAGTGGTAATGCCAACCACCGTTTTAATGTACGACCACCCATGGGGGAGATCGTTTTATCTATAACATCAAGTAAGGTTACCGCATTTGCTGAATTGGCATGGTATAACTCCAGATTACGTATTGTAAAACGATCCATCCAGATATATTGATCTTCTGCAATACGCTGAATCCCTGTGATATGTTTTAACTTATGATGTTGGGTTTCGCCAAGGTAATGAAGAATTACACCTGCCGCTATGATACCTTCCTGCAGGTGATCTACTCCAAACCCTTTTAATGTCTTTGTACCAAAATGTTTGTTTACAGTCTCATCTGCATAATCGGGTTTAAATACCCAATCTTCTAAAAAGAAGGTATGAAAGTCGTGACCAAAATCTTCTTCAAAATCTTTCTTTTTAGGTTTAGTAATGAGTATTTCACTAGGGTTAAAATTTTGTATTAACTTATCCATATGAGCTACATCACCTTGTGCCGTAAGAAATTCTCCTGTAGAAACGTCTAAAAATGCGATCCCTAATTCTTTTTTACCATAGTGTAACGCACATAAAAAGTTATTGGTTTTGCTTTGCAATACCTCATCATTAAGTGCAACACCTGGTGTTACCAGTTCTGTTACCCCTCGCTTAACAATTGTTTTGGTCTGTTTAGGGTCTTCTAACTGATCACAGATAGCAACCCGCTCACCTGCCTTAACCAATTTTGGCATATATGTATTCAAAGAATGATGCGGAAACCCTGCCAATGCTGTTTCCTGATCGCTTCCATTACCTCTTTTGGTTAAAACAATATTTAAAATTGCTGCGGTTTTGATTGCATCTGCCCCAAAAGTTTCATAAAAATCTCCTACTCTAAATAACAATAACGCATCAGGATACTTAGCCTTAATAGCATTGTATTGTTTCATTAATGGAGTTACTTTTTTACCGTTTTTTGCTGCCAATGAAGTATAATTTTATGAATCATGCTAAAGTAACTATTCTTCTATTTTTTCTGAAATATAGTCTTTAGGAGTTATTCAATTTTATTCACAATTTTGATTTTAAAATCAAAATTGTGAATAAAACCTGCAGTATATAGGTCAACATTTTTTTTGAAGCGTAGCGCAATGTGAAAAAATGTATCGGGATGTATTAAAAATGCTGGTATGATGAGTTTTCGATAGTTCTTTTTTATCCACGTCGTTATCTCAAACATAGAGTAGAAAGATCATTCTCAAAAACCACTAATTGACGCTTTTATATTAATTTTAGCCTACGTTAATCTCTTTGAAAAAGGAAATTTGTCACAAAGTATATTATAACAGCTACTCATTATAGAAAAACATATTTCTTCTCGGTTTTTAAAATATCACAATCATTTGTAAGAGATTTTAAACTTTCCTCTTCATGCAAAGCAAACTTCGAAGAACTATACCTAAAAGAGACTAAATCTCGTTTACCTTTGGAAAAGATTTAGAGTCTTGTCCTCAACTTGATTCAGAAATGGGATATATGTTGCAAAATCAAGTGAAAAAGAGCATTTTTACAGCAAATTAAAAAAAGTTTACATCACTTTATACTGCAAACCTATTAAGGATAGCAAACCAACAATGAACAGAAAACTCAAAAATAGCGAACTTGATCGCAAGACCATAGAAGAATTTAAATCATCAAAAAAGACTCCTCTAATTATCATCCTAGACAATATTCGAAGTTTAAACAATATCGGATCAGTGTTTAGAACTGCCGATGCTTTTTTAATCGAGAAAATATATCTCTGTGGTATAACCGCTACTCCTCCTCATAAAGATATTCAAAAAACTGCATTAGGGGCTACCGATACTGTAGATTGGGAGCATCAAGAAGACACATTACAACTGGTACAGCATCTTAAGTCACAGCACATAAAAATTATAGCTGTCGAGCAGGCAGAAAATGCTATTATGCTACATGATTTTACTCCAGAACCTAATCAAAAATATGCCATTATTTTTGGTAATGAGGTTAAAGGCGTGCAGCAGCAAGTGGTTTCTGAAAGTGATACTGTTATTGAGATTCCTCAATATGGCAGCAAACATTCTCTTAACATTTCGGTTAGTGCTGGAGTGGTGATCTGGGATTTGTTTAATAAACTTTAGAGCATGTTTAGCTGAGTTTTATGTCTGTTTGATTACAAAACCTGTATCACATTAAATAATCTGAGGGGTTTTCCTAAACCACAATCTTTTCCAGAAATGTAACAAATTAGGTCGATCTGCAATCATCACAAATAAAGGAATAAAACCATGTGGTAATCTGATCAGCATTTCCCAAGTCCATTGGCTAAATGTGTTCCATAAAAAATCAACATAAAAATGCCCAGCCAGTCTAGCAATAGCTGTTAGCACTCCCCATATAAATGCATATATCAAAGCAAAATAGGAGATTCGTGGAATAAAAATAGCTATAGCAATTACAAAATCAAGGATTCCTGCGATTTTTAACAATAAATGTGCACTAGACTCACTAATAGGTAAAATACCCAGTGTCATATCTATAAAACTACCTGGTCTGGGATAATACCCAATAGCATATAGGCCATGGCAACTAAATGTAAGTGCAATAGCTATCAGTGCAATCAAACGTATCTTTTTAAACTCAACAAAAGTAAACATCATCATGTATAGAAGTACAGGACTCATAAACTGAATCATATATTCAAAAAACTGTCCTACATGAAAAAACTTCTCTTTGCAATATAAAAAAGCCAATATAAAAAGACCTATGCTTCCGCCTAACAAAAAGAATTTACCCAACTTTTTCATATTGGGTTTTATTCGTAAAGTAACAATAGCACAAAGGAGGTAAAAAACACCTATCATTTTTATAGAAAAAGAAATAGTAGTATCTACAGAGGAACTGGTTACATAATCGGCCCAGGGTACTCCAAAAATAGTTTCAATGCTATTTTTCAGCATACCTTCATCCCATAAAAAAGCTCGATAAGGAGCATCCCAAACTATATGTTGATATGCCCTTCCTAAAAATATCAGAAAAGTTGAGAGCCTTAAAATTGCAATCAATTTCTGCCGTAAGTTAAATGATTGTATCATAGAGTTTGTGTGAAAGTTTATGTTTTAAAAATAAGAAAAAAAATGCTCTTAACAGCTTATACTGTGAACTCATCATAGAACTTATTTAAACGCTCTTTTGCGGTAAAAAAATAAACAGGAAGTTATTTGAGTTTTTCGGTCATAAGCTTTAACACATAACATTTGGTTTTTTTTGTAAGTTTATAGCTATATAATATTAACATAACTTCATTTAATTATGAAACATCTATCATTCTTTATTGGCATTAGCTTATTTTTTATTTCATGTAAACAAGAACACGCACAAAAAAATACTTTGAAAAAAGACTCGTTGACTCCTACAGAAGATCAAATAATTGCTAAAGCAAAAGAAATTCATAATAACGTAATTACACTGGATACACATTGTGATATCAATGTGAAAAACTTTACAGATTCTATTAACTACACTCAAGACCTTAACTCACAGATCACATTACCAAAAATGAAAAAAGGAGGATTAGATGTTGCTTGGTTTATTGTATATACAGGACAGGATTCTTTAACCCCTTCGGGTTATGAAAAAGCATATGAAATAGCCATGTCAAAATTTAAGGCAATTCATAAACTGGCAGAAGAAATTGCACCAGATCAAATTGAATTAGCTTTAACATCAGATGATGTTCGTCGTATTCATAAAAAAGGAAAAAAAGTTGCTATGATAGGTATCGAAAATGGATACCCCATAGGAACCGATATTAATAACGTAAAGAAATTTCATGACCTTGGCGCCAGATACATGTCTCTTTCTCATAATGGGCATAGCCAGCTTTGTGATTCTAATACTGGTGAAGCAGATGACATTTGGTTACATAATGGATTAAGTGACCTGGGAAAAGAAGTTATTGCAGAAATGAATAAAACAGGAATCATGATAGATGTTTCCCACCCTTCAAAAGAATCTATGCGCCAGATGATTGAACTTACTAAAGCTCCTATCATTGCATCTCATTCTTCTGCAAGAGCATTATGTGATCATAGCAGAAATCTAGATGATGAGCAATTACAATGGCTAAAAGAAAATGGTGGTGTGGTTCAAACCGTAGCTTTTACATCTTACTTGAATACAGAGAAGTTTGAAAAACGAAATAAAAAAGAAGTCGAAATAGCCAAGCAGATTGCTGATTCTATGGGAGTAACCTGGATAGATCGAAAAGAAATAACTAAGCTTGGTGCCGAAGAAAAAGAAAAGTATTATGATTTTTACATGAAAATGCTAACGATTCGAAGGGAAAAATTAAAGAAAATAGATGATCTTCCTCCCGCTGTAGATGTCGTAGATTTTGTAAATCATATTGATTATATGGTTAACAAAATAGGGATTGATCATGTAGGGATTAGCTCTGATTTTGATGGCGGTGGCGGTATTGAAGGTTGGAGTGATGCTTCTGAAACTTTTAATGTAACTCTAGAATTGGTAAAGCGAGGGTATACCGAAGAACAAATTGAAAAACTATGGAGCGGCAATCTGTTGCGTGTTCTTGATGAAGTGCAGAAAGTAGCAAAAGAGCTAAATCAAGCAGGGTAATATTATTTTGAGATCTCTTCGATAATTGAAATGTAATCAGATCGATTTGCTATAAAATCCCGTTTAGATACATCGATTATCCTTATATTAAATTCTGGTTGTGATTTTATAAATTGCAGATACCCCTTATTGATCTTATCCAGATAATCTGCAGGGATTTTTTGCTCATAGTCCCTTCCTCTTTTTTTGATATGTTCTAAAAGACGTTCTGTATTTTGATATAAATACACATATAGCCCAGGTTTAGTCAAATTTCTATACATTAAGTCAAATACTTTTTTGTACAGCATAAATTCTTCTGATGATAAGGTAACCTTAGCAAAAATCAATGATTTAAATACATCATAATCACTCACTACAAAATCTTTAAACAAATCAAACTGAGCAATATCATCTTGTAAACGTTGATAACGATCTGCCAGAAAAGACATTTCGAGAGGAAAAGCATAACGTTCCATATCTTCATAAAATTTGGGTAAAAAAGGATTATCAGCAAAACGTTCCAGAATGAGTTTTGCATTAAACTCTTGAGCTATCAGTTGTACCAAACTTGTTTTACCAGCTCCAATATTTCCTTCAACAGTTAGGTATTGAAACCGTGACAAAGTATACTTCTCTTTTGGGTTTATTATTTTCTTGTCAATCAAAGTTACTTTTGAATCATCTGAAGTATTCTCTAACAATTGTTTTACGGTTTGTTTCAATATTGGGTGTACAATATCTTCTGCAATTTCTGCTAATGGTTCTAGCACAAATTTTCGATCCTGCATTGCTGGATGAGGAACTATCAATTCTTTGGTTTCTATAGTTCTTTCAGAAGATAAAATAATATCCAGATCAATCGTTCTTGCCTCGTATCCTTTGCCATCTGTTCTATTTCTACCCAGAGCATTTTCGATGTCTAACAAAATCGTTAATACTTCATTTTCAGAAAGATAAGTACGTACTGTAATACAGGCATTATAAAAATCATCACTATTAAACCCCCAGGCTGGAGTTTGATATACCCCAGAAATTAGTACTACATCCCCTATTGTTTCATATACTTTATTTACAGCATTCTGTAGAAAATCTAAACGATTTCCGATATTACTTCCTAGTGAAATATGTAGCAGGCGGGATGTTTTCAAGGTTGAATATTTATATTCTGATCAGAACTCCTTATTTTTAAGAGCAAATTAAACAAAACAAAATCACTTCACCTTATTTTTGAGTGAACTATTATTAACTATTATTTTATTTTGATCGAAACTCCTCTGAATTTAAAAGACAAGCGTGCTGCATATCGAATATATCTAATGCTCGGAGCACTTTTTATTTCATCATTAGTTGTATCTAATCTTATTTTTCAAAAATTTTTTTACTGGGATTTCTTTGGGGTATATACTTTTGAAATTTCTGTGGGAATCCTACCATATCCTATTACGTTTTTGATCACAGATATTATTAGTGAACTATTTGGCAAGAGAAAAGCAAATCAAATTGTTACCGCTGGTATTTTTGCATCTGTTTTTTCATTATTAATTGTATCTGTATCATCTTCGGTTCCTGCTACTGGCTGGTCTCCTATAGATGACGGTATATTTAATCAGGTTTTTGGTGCTACAGCAATTGCTGTGTTTGCATCAATGATGGCTTATCTTTTTGCACAATATATTGATATTCAGATTTTTCATTTCTGGAAACGTATGACCAAAGGAAAACACCTTTGGTTGCGAAATAATTTCTCTACTTTTTCTTCTCAGTTTATAGATACATTAACCATTCTTTTATTACTATGCTCTGCCAATATTATAGATTGGGATCGTTTTGGCGTATTACTACTTAATGGTTTTTTGTTTAAAATATTGGTAGCTGCATTAGACACTCCCATTTTATATCTATGTGTCTATGCTATAAGAAAGCGATTTAAACTAAAGCAAGGTAGTGAACTAGCTCTGGAAATTTAAAATCTAACAAATAGCTATCTTAAAAAAAGTAACATTGTATCTTTGTAAATCATTATTTTATCTCAAAGTTATTCTATCATGAAAAAAGTCCTCAAAATTCTTGGTGTTTTTTTATTACTACTCATTATTGGTATTATTTCAATTCCTTTTTTATTTAAAGGAACTATTCAGGATAAAGTACGTTACCTAGTGAATGAGCATGTGCATGCAAAAGTAGACTTTGAAAATGTAGACATCAGTCTCATCAGAAGCTTTCCGAGAGCATCTGTGGTTATCGATGAGTTTTCGATTATTAATTACACTCCTTTTGAAGGAGATACCTTGGCATATTCTAAAAAAATAGCTCTGGATATGTCTATCAAAGAATTATTCAAAAACGCTTCAGAACCTATTAGTGTTCAAAAAATAGTGATCGATGAAGCCAATATCGCCATCAAAACTGATTCATTAGGAAATTCTAATATTGATATCGTTAGAAAACAAGAAGACGTTACCCAAACTCAACTTGAAGAAGAAAGTGGTGCTTTTACCTTTGCTTTAGATCATTATGAAATAAATGATAGTAAAATTTTATTTAGAGATGATGTAAGTAAAACCATATTGGCAATGACCGATCTTAATCATAGTGGTGACGGATCTGTTTCTGGAGAAAAAATCATCTTAGATACTAAAACAAATACTGAAGCCTCGTTAAACCTTGATAGTACTAAATATTTAAACAAAAATAAATTACAACTTGATGCTCAAATAGAATTAGATCTTGAGAATCAACGCTATTCTTTCAAAGAAAACAAGGCTCTAATCAATCGATTGCCTCTAGAATTTGCAGGATCTATTCAGTTGTTTGAAAAGTATACCGATGTAGATCTCAGTTTTAAAACTCCTTCTTCTGATTTTAAGAATTTCCTTGCCGTTATTCCTGAAACTTATGTCAAAAATCTGGATGGTGTACAAACTAGCGGAGACTTTTCTATTAATGGAGTTATTAAAGGAAAATCTGATGATACCTATATCCCAAAAATGGATATCAAGATTGCATCAAGTAATGCTTCTTTTAAATATCCTGATCTGCCAAAAGGTGTTAAAAATATAAATATCGACACCCAGATCAAAAATGAAACGGGATTGGTAGATGATACCTATATAAATATTGACAATTTAACTTTCAAAATAGATCAGGATTCTTTTGCTGCCAAAGGTAGTCTGCGAAATTTAACTAAAAATATGATAGTAGATATGATGCTGAAAGGCACATTAAACCTAGCTAACCTAAACCAGGCATATCCTTTACAACTGGAAGAAAAAATAAATGGAATTGTTAATGCAGATGTCAAAACTCATTTTGATATGCAGTCTTTAGAAAAGGAACAATATCAGAATGTAAAAAGCTCAGGTACTGCCAGTATCTCTCAATTTACCTATGCTTCTGCTGATATGCCTAATGAAATAAAAATTGAAAACGCCAATGTAAGTTTTACACCAGAAACCATTTCATTAGATAAGATGCAGGCTACTACTGGAAGATCAGATCTTGCTGCTACAGGTACTATACAAAATCTAATGGGCTTTTTGTTTGCAAAACAAGATCTAAAAGGAGATTTTGATGTAAACTCTAGTGTGTTTGCTGTAGATGATTTTATGGTGAGTGAACAAGAGGTCGAGACCAAAAAAGAGGTCGCCTCTAGTACAACAGAAGATGAAACCATGAGAATCCCCTCTTTTCTGGATGCTACACTAAACTTTGATACCAAAAAAGTTTTCTATGATAATTTAGAATTACAGAATACAAAAGGAATCGTAAAAATAAAAGATGAAACTGCTTATTTAGAAAACGTAACTTCTACTATTTTTGATGGAGGGATGGCTCTTAATGGTAACGTATCTACCAAATCTAAAGTTCCTACTTTTGATATGGCTCTAGATTTAAGTAAAATCGATATCGTAAAGTCTTTTAATAATTTAGAATTAATAAAAGGGCTAGCTCCCATTGCAAAAGCACTCACAGGTAATCTTACTACCAAAATAAATCTGAACGGTAATCTTAATGAAAACCTTATTCCCGTTTTAACCTCATTAAAAGGTAAAGCGCTTGCCGAAATTCTTAATGCACAGGTTTCTACTACTAAAACTCCATTTTTATCCAAGCTGGACAACCAGCTTAATTTTGTAGAAATTGATCAATTAAATCTAAAAGACATTAAAACTAACCTGAGTTTTGATGATGGGAAAATTAATGTAAAACCCTTCGAGTTTGATGTTCAGGGGATAAAGATTACAGCTGGTGGAGATCATAGTTTTGATCAAAACATGAATTATAATATTAAACTGGATGTGCCTGCTAAATATCTGGGTAGTGAGGTTGGAAATTTGATCTCACAACTTGATCAAAAAGAAGCCAATACTATGACTGTTGGCTTGCCAATTGGACTTTCGGGTAATTTTAAGAACCCAAAAGTTAGCTTAAATACAGATTTAGCGATAAAACAGCTCAAACAGCAAATAGTAAATACGCAAAAAGAAAAAATAAAAGGAGAGCTTATTGATAAAGGAGGAAAAGTATTAACAGATTTGTTAGGAAATTCTAAAAAACAAACCGATTCTTCTAAAACGAATTCTAGCAATACCGAAGAAACATTAAAAAATACTGCAAAAAATATTTTAGGAGGATTTTTGGGTAAAAAAAGGAAGAAAGATTCTACAAAAACAAAAAACCAATAAAACAATACGCACTTCTACAGATATTTCCCACAAATATTCAATAAAATATTTTAGCGTTTTAGTTTAGCTTTAATTTATTGAATATTAATAGGGTGAATCCCTCGATATAGAGCCGTAGAGGTATCAGAACCAATATAAAACGATCACCTGACTGCAAAACCAATATTTTTTTATCTTGAGTCTAAGCGCTAAAATCTTGTTTCTTTATGCTACTCTCAAGGTAGAGGAGTTTCGGAAAAATCTATTGATTAAAATAACACACTATCAACTTTTAAATTGTTAACCTAAAGCTCATTACTATCTTTTTTTTTAAAATAAAAATTGAATATAAGAGCAATACGCATAGCAAAGGTACGTTAACAACGTAATTATTAA
>CAKMZM010000116.1:0-5167 GCA_929200365.1 uncultured Flavobacteriaceae bacterium
AACAGACTATGCGGGCAACTTTGTCTATAAGAATGGAGAATTAGAGTTTTTTAACCCCTCTGAGGGTTATGTAGAAAAAGAGGATGACGGGTTCAAATATGTATATCAGTTTAAAGATCACTTAGGGAATATCAGGTTATCCTATAAAGATGCTAATAAAGACGGCAGTATCAGTACTTCTGAGGTTGTTGAAGTTAAAGATTATTATCCTTTTGGTATGAGAATTAACTACGGAGTAGATCATCCTAATTCTATGGTTAATGGTAGAAAACATCCGTATGGGTTTGGTGGAAAAGAAGAACAGAACAAACTTGGTTTAGAATGGTTAGACTTTGGTTGGAGAAATCATGATGCATCTATAGGTAGATGGATGAATATTGATAATCTATCAGAAGATTATTATAATTATTCGCCTTATACATATACTGCAAATAATCCAATATATTATATAGACCCAGATGGTCAGCAAATAGTAATTCATTATAAAGATAAGGACGGCAAAGATCAAGAGCATACCTATGAGTATGGAGGTAGTTATGATGGGGATAATCAATTTGTAAAAGATGTTTACTCTGCCCTTAGTTACATTATAGACAACGATGCAGATGTAGCAGGTGTTATTGAAACTTTAGCAGGAGATGATATAGGAGATGTAAACGTTCTTCAAAACACTAAAGAAAATAACCCCTATTATGGTAAAGAAGGTAGAGAAACTTATTTTAACAGTAGTAATAATACTGTTATTTGGGATCCAGAAATAGGAGTTAGTCAAGAGCGAAATAGTGTTTTAGATTGGGTTATGGGAAATGGATATGAACACGAAGCAAGAGTTTCACCTGCTGAAGGGTTATTACATGAATTAGGACATGCTGAAAGTTCATTAGAAGATCCTGAACAACATAAAAAAGATTCAAAATATTCTTATGGAAATGGTTATGACAATAAAGAGGAATTTGATGTAATCACTAAAATTGAGAATCCTGCTGGTAGAAAACTGAAAAGGGACAGGGTAAGAAATGCTCATAGAGGTAAAGCTTATAGAACAGTATCACCTACATCTGTAAAACCAAAAGAAGATAAAAAGAAAAAATGAGAGGGATAATATATATTATTATAGTACTGGTTACTTTGAGTTCTTGTAATCAAAAAAGAGAGATAGTTAAAAAAGAGATTACAAAAATTGATGTTTACTACATCCCATTTGGAATATTATTTCCTACTCA
Source organism: uncultured Flavobacteriaceae bacterium (assembly GCA_929200365.1). Classification (GTDB taxonomy): domain Bacteria; phylum Bacteroidota; class Bacteroidia; order Flavobacteriales; family Flavobacteriaceae; genus Aquimarina. The sequence goes on from CAKMZM010000116.1 coordinate 1,224, forward strand.
ATCAGATGAAAGTTCTATTCGAGAAATAAAAAGTTATTTAATAAAAGATAGTTTGGAGATAGAAAATGTTAAAAATCAGATTAAAAACCTGGTTGAAACAGGATCAAATAAATTTAACAAAAACAACATTTATCTTTTGTGTGATTTTTATACAAAAGATGAAAAAGCTTTTACTTTAATGTTTGATAAGAATTTTATTGATATAAATGGGAAAACTTATGATGAAAATGAGCGTCTTATAAATCTCTTAATTAATAATAAACCAGACAACTAGAGTTTGTAATACGAAATTATATAAAACCACCTTTAACGAGGTGGTTTTTTTATTATAGGCAGCTTTATTCTTTGTATAATTTAGCTACATTTTTATCGATAAGATAATCAGACATATTAGTATTGTTATAAGTTACTTCTGCAATGTAACGTGCATATTGGTCTTTGTTTTGCTTGGTAGTGGTAATAGTAACGATTGCCCCCTCTGGGCAGTACTTTTTGGCTACGGCTCTGGCGTGCTTAGCCTGTCGTTCTCTGTAGGCTACTGTATTGTTCATCTCTGGGGCATCAATACGCGCCAGTCGTATCTTTTGTATGGTCTGTACATAAAACCCTAAATCGATCTCTACTTGCAGCGTATCCCCATCGATCCACCTAATTATCTTTGCTTTATACGTATACATAGTTTTAAAAGTACTACATTTTTATGGTAAAAAATGTAATTTGGTCAAAAAAAGGGTTTAAAAAAGCATTAAAATACAACTGTAATAAACTGTAAATTAGTTAGTTATAAAATAGCATTACATTTTTGGTATTAAAAATGTAGTGGGATTATATATAGCATAAATTATAGTAAGTAGAAATGTTGATATTATTTATGTAATAGATTTAAGTTTTACATTTTTGATAAGCGCATCAAGAGTATATAGTATATGTTCTTTATCATTATCATTCATCTGTTGTACTTCAATAACACGTTTAAGGAGTTGATTATCTACTTCTACAGTTACCTTACCTATTAAGAAATCTAAAGATACTTCTAGTATATCAGCTATTTTGGCAGCTACCTCTATAGATGGTTTTACTTCATCACGTTCATACCGACCGATAATATCCCCAGAAGTACCTACTTTTTTACCCAAATCATTTTGAGAAAGCTTTTTTTGCTTACGTAACTTGGTTATCTGTTGTCCTAAAGTCATACTTAAAAGTAGTTAAAATGCTATATATAATAAGGTTTAAGCAAAAATAAGCGATATAAATATCATAACAAAGATATATAAACTGGAATGTCTACCTTTAAAAGGACAAAAAATTTAAGGTAGTTTGTTTCAATGTGATATTATTATAGTGTCATTTTTGTCGTTTTTTGTTTGCATAAAGGCAATACGCATTCATTTTTCTAAGAAATTTAGCAGGGTTGTTACTTATGTTTTTACTACTTTTGATTCAGTTGTACTAATCGGTTTCATATCTATATATTTTTGATTATATATAGAAAACGAAATCACCGAATGAAAGGCTACACCATTAGGTGTTTAGTGTAACAATATATATATAAGATAAGATGACTCTATTAATTATTTACGCCGTACTTTCTATTTTCTTTTCGTTTTTATGTTCAATACTAGAAGCAGTTTTGCTTAGTGTAACCCCAACCTTTATTAATGTTAAGAAAAAAGAAGGTAAGGCATATGCAACCATATTAGAAAATTTAAAAAAAGATGTAGATCAACCTCTAATTGCAATCTTAACCTTAAACACAATTGCCCATACCGTAGGGGCGATCCTAGTAGGAGTACAAGCAGAGCAGTTACCCTATAAATTTGAAATTCTTGGTGTTAATATGGTAGGTATTGTATCTACAATCATGACACTGTTGATTCTGGTATTGTCAGAAATTATTCCCAAAACAATTGGAGCAACATTTTGGAAACAATTGGCAAATTTTACATCCAAAACACTTATTATCCTTATAGCGCCTTTAAAATATACTGGTATCCTATGGATATTACGCCTTACAACTAAATTGATAGGAGGCAAAGGTCATCATGGATCTGTATTGAGTAGAGAGGATTTCTCTGCTATGGCAGATATTGCTCACGAAGAAGGTGTTTTTGAAGAATCAGAATCTAAGGTAATTAAAAACTTATTATCTTTTAAAGAGGTTTTTACTAAAGATGTGATGACCCCCAGAACCGTAATGAAAATCGCTTCTGAAGATACAACACTTGAAGAATTTTTTAATGAAAATCAAAATCTTCGTTTTTCTAGAATACCTGTCTATAAAGAGAATGCAGATAATATAACTGGTCAGGTATTAAAGGATGATATTTTTAAAGAAATGGCAAATCAGAACGGGCATAAAAAGATTGGAGAAATAAAAAGACCTATAATTTTTACAACAAGAAATTTGCCAATACCTGATTTGTTTAATGAACTGATTCAAACCAAAAATCATATAGCTTTGGTTGTAGATGAGTACGGTTCTATAAGTGGATTGGTAACTATGGAAGACGTTATAGAGACATTATTAGGTTTGGAGATAGTAGATGAAAGTGATACTGAAACCGATATGCAAATCCTGGCTCGGAAAAATTGGGAAAATCGGGCAAGACGACTTGGAATATTAGATGATAAAAAAGAAGAATGATCGATAAGGTATATATAGAAACCCCTTTGGGTATTGCAACTATATCAGGAGATGAAAATGGGGTTACCAGTGTTTCTGTTACCAAAGAATCAAGTAATACTATTTCAAAAAATGTCCCTTTACACTTACAAAAAGCAGTCTTACAACTCAAAGAATATTTTGAAGGTAAACGTACCAATTTTGACCTTATGTTGAATCCATCAGGAACCGATTTTCAGAAAAAAGTTTGGATCGAATTGCTCAAAATTCCTTTTGGTAAAACCGTATCCTATCTTGATATTGCTAAGAGATTAGGAAATCCAAAAACAATACGAGCCGCAGCAAGCGCTAATGGTAAAAACCCGTTGTGGATTATTGTACCTTGCCACCGCGTTATTGGTAGTGATGGATCACTTACCGGATATGCCGGTGGGTTATGGCGAAAAAAATGGTTACTCGATCATGAAAACTCTGTAAAACAACAATCGTTGTTTTAATCAATAAAATTTCCCGACGGCTTTGCCTTCAGAGTAGTTCATTTACAAAAAAATAGTTAAGTATCTGTTTTATATACCATTTCCAACTTAAATTTATTCCATAAAACTGTCCTTTTTCATCTAAGCCAAAAAACGGCTACTTTTCTTATGTGTAAATTTAAATCAGAACTGGTATTAAAAAATTTCCAATTTCATTTTTTGAAACTGAGATGTCTTATTATTGTTCTTAGCATTATGCGATGAGAATAAGTATGAGCTATCAAAATTTGAAGCCCTTTATTTATCTGCAATTAATTTTCATACATTAGCTATACATGTTACCTGATTGTAATGCTGTTATATTAACTTAAACGTATATAGAAATGATAAAACGGATACTTAAATTTTTCTTTAAAGGTTTACTTATTGTTATTTTACTCTGTGTAGCACTACTGTATATTTTTGATTATGATTATATCCTCAAAGGGGTTAGAGTGGTTTATATGACAGGTCATACTACTGCATATTTGGATGATTACTCTTATTTTGATAATCGCACCATAGAAAAAGGAAATGGTACGATTGCGTGGGCTACACATCCCGAATACAATAAGATACAAAGTACTGATAAACTTAATGCTATTAATACAGAATTGGGCACTGTGGCTTTTATGATTATTAAAAATGATAGTATCTGGTATGAAAACTATGCCGAGGGATTTGGGATAGATTCTAAAACCAATTCTTTTTCTATGGCAAAAAGTGTGGTAACAGCAATGTTAGGTAAAGCGATTATGGATGGTTACATTAAGAATCTTGATCAGCCTGTTGCAGATTTTTTT
>CAKMZM010000116.1:5267-11613 GCA_929200365.1 uncultured Flavobacteriaceae bacterium
AAAAAGCTCGCGACATATTTAAGCGAGAGTTTTTGGAAACCTTTGGGGATGGAACATGAAGCGATATGGCAGTTAGATAGCGAAGAAAGCGGTATGGAAAAAGCATACTGCTGCATAGCAAGTAATGCCAGAGATTTTGCTCGTTTTGGAATGCTGTTTAAAAACAAAGGAATGTTTGCAGGCAAACAAATATTACCGACAGAATTTACAGAACTGGCAACAAAACCAAGATTTGAAGATGGACAAATGTATGGATATGGCTTTTGGTTATCAGATCATCTGGATAAGAAAATTTTTGCCATGCAAGGTATTTTAGGACAATATGTAATTTGTATCCCAGAAGATAATATTATGATTGTACGACTAGGGCATAGCAAAGGCAGACTTGTACCAGGAGAATCATTTACCGAAGATTTCTTTGTGTTTATTGAAGAAACGTATAAAATGCTTGAAAATGCTCTATAAACTTAATCTGGAACATATTTTGTTTCTGGATATAGAAACCGTTCCCGAACATGAACATTTTGAAAACCTTAGCGAAGAAACAAAATACCTGTGGGCCGATAAAACCAAATATCAGCGTAAAGAAGAATTCTCACCCGAAGAATTTTATGAACGAGCCGGAATATGGGCAGAGTTTGGTAAAATAGTATGTATATCTGTTGGGTATTTTGCATTCAAAGGTAAAACCAGATCCTTTAGAACCACATCCTTTTTTGGAGAAGAAAAACAATTGCTGATCGATTTTAAAAACTTAATTGAAACTCATTTTAGCAAACCGTATCATTTGCTTTGTGCTCATAATGGAAAAGAATTTGATTTTCCTTATATCGCCCGTAGAATGATCATTCATAATATAGGATTACCTCATAAATTGAATTTATTTGGCAAAAAACCCTGGGAAGTACCTCATCTGGATACTCTGGATTTATGGAAATTCGGAGATTATAAACACTATACTTCTTTAAAATTACTTACAAATATTCTAGGTATTCCGTCACCAAAAGATGATATTGACGGGAGCCAGGTACGACAAGTTTTTTATGAAGAACAAGATATCGACCGTATCATTATTTATTGCGAAAAAGACACAGTTGCTGTTGCACAAATCTTACTTAGATTGCGACAAGAAGAGTTGCTAAGTGAAGATGAAGTAATATCAGTATAGTTATTGTAAAACTCTCATCCTGAGTGTTTTTTATTTTTAAGTACCCTCAGAACCTCAAAATAATGGTTTTCAGGAAACAGGGAATTTAAACATACTCTTAGGCAAAAAGAAGTAATTTTTTTGAGTAAATTTAAATCAAAAATAGTATTAGTACGTAAGCCCCAAAGTATTGTACAAACTTGCTTTGGCAGTAAGGCGTTTAATGCGCAAAGTGTTTTCTTTTAATTGAGCATCTATTAATTTTTGCTCACGAGAATTAATAAGAAATAACGAACTTTCTCCCAAAAAGAATTTACGTTCTTCTGATGTTATCAGGGTTTTATAGTCTGCTATTATATCTGTAATGAGTTTATTTTGTACTACCAGTGAATTGATTTCTGCATCTACTGCATCAATCTTATTTTTTAGCGTTAATGAGGTAGACATGCGTTCAAAATTTGCTTCTTGTATCTTTAATTTTGCCAAGCGTAAATCACCTCGTTCTTTTCGTAAAAATAATGGAAAACTAAAATTAACAGAGGCTTTATAATTGGTAGTGTTTAATGTATTTAACTTGTCTGATTCTGGAGTGAGAAAATTATACTGCACATCAATTTTCGGAAGTAGTTTATTAAGTTTTAAAGCACGATCAACAGTTAAACCATTAATTTTGGCATCAAGACTTAATAGTTTAGGATGATTTTCTGGTATGTCATTAGTGGTTGTGATGTTCTGTAGCAATAGCGCTGTTTCCAAAATATTTTGTTTAGGAACCATGGGATAAACATGGTCTTGTACTTCTATAGGGATGTCATTCAACCACAAAAAATTACTCACTAATAAAGCTGCTTTTCTTCTCTTTAAAGAAGCTGTCTCTAGATTAAGTCGCCTGTTTTGAAGAGTGATTTTTGCCTCAATACTATCGATAGCTGCTTTATCACCAGCTTCTATACTACGTTTAATTGCTTTAAGTCGTGTAGCTGCATTTGTTATAAAGGTTTCATAAATAACCTGCTCATTAGAAATTTTGAGCCACTCAAAATATGCTTTACTTGCCTCAAACAGTAGGTTGTTGACCAACAAATCCCGATCTGCTTTTGTTTGTTGAGTAAAAAATCTTGCTTTTTTTAAAGAAGCCATTCGTTTATTCATCAGAAAACCCTGTGCAAGTGAAAAAGATACACCAGCACTATACAACCCTCCTTTGGGTAAGGTAAGGCTGGGGTCTAAAAAATCGCCTGTATTTTCCTCAAAATTGGCTTTAAACTCAATACCGTACCAGGTTGGTATCTTAAAAGTAGCATTGAGTTGATCATAATATTCTGTGCTTTTGAATTTCTTTCGGTTATAATCTACTTCAACTTTTGGATCAAATCCTCCTCGGGATTTTAGTAAACCAGCCTCTCCTATACTTAGCCGTAACTCGGCCTGTTTCATTAACGGATGATGCTTTTTTACATAGCCCAGATACTCTTCAAAAGTAAGAACTTGTTTTGTTGAAGATAATATGTTTTGAGCGAATCCAACCTTTGTAAAAATAAAGAAAACGAATGCTGTTATACATTTAATACATGTTGTCATTTACTCCTTGTTTTTAGTAGTTTTTTGATCAGTTGGTTTATAGTAGTTAGGGGGAAACCCGTTGAGTTGACGCCATAACTCATACCAAATAGGCACATCATCTAGCAGGGCAATGGTATAAGCACCAGACCCGACTCGTATATTTTCTGGCCAGAGATTTTCTGAGGAGTCAGGAGCGATAAGAATTCTAAACTTTCCATTATCGCTGATAAAGGTTTCAATGGCTACTATTTTTCCTGCATAGGTCCCAAAAGAAGCATTAGGCCAACCACTAAAAAATATTGCAGGCCAGCCATCAAACTGAATGCGTACATTTTCACCGAGATGCATCAATGGCAAGTCGATAGGATGAATATAGGTTTCTACTGCTAGGTCATAATTAGATGGCATTATACCAACAAGTTGTTCTCCTTCTTTAAAAGTCTCTCCCACACCTCCTTTTATAGCTCTGTTGATAAAACCATTTTGCGGCGCAGTGATATAATACAAGGCATTACGTATTTTATAATTTGCAGATTTATTTTCAAGTTTACTTACCTGAGCTTCTGCTTCAAACTGGTTGGATTCTGCGGTAAAGCGATTACTTCTTGCTTTAGCAATCTTATCTGCATATTCTGCCGAAATTCTTCTTATTTCCAATCTGGCATTAATAACTTCATTCTGACTTGCCAGCAATTTGTTTTCATGAGATATCAGCTTGGCTTGTGTTTCCTGTAACTTTAGGCGCTTGGTCTCTACCTCTGTCATTGCTTTCAAACCTTCTGTATTTAGAATAACTGTGCGATCATACTGCTTTTGGGCAATATCAAGATTGGTTTTTGCAGCCATAAAATCGATGCTGTCACTTTTTACTTTATACTGTACTTGTTTGAGCTTGTTTTCGGTTTGTGACAGTTTTAATTTTAATTCATTTCTTAAGGCAGTAATCTGATTTTCGAGGGCTTTAATTTTTTCCTGATAAGAAACGACAGAACGGTTTTTGGCATCACGTTGCTGATGTATGCGTTCTACCAACTGCGGGTCTTGATATTCATTTTTGATTTCTGAAATATATAAGATGGTATCTCCTTTTTTTACAAAATCACCTTCTCGCACATACCATTTTTCAATACGACCAGGAATAGGTGATTGTATGGTTTGTGGTCGTTGATCTGGTTTTAGAGTAGTTACATAACCGTTTCCACTTACATTTTGTGTCCAGGGCAAAAAAACAGTAATACCAATAATCACAGCAAAGAGCCCCAAAAATCGATTGAATAGTTTATTGTGTTTTGAAGTAAAAGCCTTTTCAAAAGCTGTATACCCTTCTAATGACACTTTTTGGTTGAGTTTATTTTGAGAAATATTAAGCATTATTCCTGTTTTTTGTTGTTATTTTTCCTTCAGAAATTTTAACAATCTGATTACAATGATTTTTCCATTCTTTGTTTCGGCTCGAAACAACAACTACCCAGGGGCGTTCTGATGCGGTTAGGTATTTTATGATAGCTATTGCTTCATCTGTTTCAAAATGCTCTAATGGATCTTTAAGCAGTAATAATTTTGGATTATGAATGATTGCTCTTGCCAAAAGAATACGTTTGGATACGGTAAACGGAATTTGTTGCCCTTCGGGAGATATAATGGTGTTAATGCCGTTGGGTTGCTCTTTTATAAAAGGAAGTAATCCGATATTTTTGAGTACCTTATATAATTGATCCTGGGGGATATCTTTACGACCAAAAGTGATGTTTTCTAAAATGCTTCCTTCAAATGGTGATTGAGATGGCAATACTTGCCCAACACTGGCCCGATATTTATTAAGCCATACGCCTTTCATCGACACATTATTTACGAATAAAGCGCCACCTGTAGGAAAAATGAGCCCTGATAATATTTTCAATAAGGTTGTTTTACCAGATCCCGATGCACCATCACAAAAGATACGATCTGTTTTTTCTATAGTAAAATCAATCTTACTCAATACCTCATGTCCTTTGGGGGTAGTATATTTCAGATTATCAAGCTCTATGTGCAAATCATGAGCAATTAAGAAAGGATCTTCACCCATTTGTAGTTCTAACTCTTTATCTACTACTTGCCCTATTTTTTCTAAAGAAGTTAATACATCATAAAAAGATTCGAGTCCTTTAATAAGTTTTTCTACCGATCCAATAACCAGTAGAATGATAATTTCGGCTGCTACAAACTGCCCTATATTCATCTGTTGATTTAAGACCAATAAGCCTCCAATAATTAAAAGCCCGGCTGTAACCAATACTTTGAATCCTATAAGCTGAATAAATTGTAATGCCAGGATATTGAAGTGACTTTCTCGTGCTTTTAGGTATTTGGTTGTTAAATCATCATTGCGTCTCATTGCAAGATTTGTAGTTCCTGACAGTTTGAAGCTTGTAAGTGATCTCGAAACCTCCTGAATCCAGTGAGCAACCTTGTATTTGCTTTTGGATTCTGCCAAACTAGTATCTAAGCCCTTTTTTGCAGTAAACTTAAACACTACATATATAAGCAATATCAATAAAAAACCATAAATGATAAAGAAAGAATGGTAAAAAGAAAGCAACATTAAACCAAATATAATTTGCAATGCTGCAGCAGGAAAATCTAATAATATTTTGGATAGTGCTTTTTGTATAGTGAGTACATCAAAAAAACGATTGGCCAGTTCTGGCGGGTAGTAGTCACGTAGTTCTTTCATTTTTATTTTCGGAAAACGATAGGTAAACTCAAAAGAAGCTCTGGTAAAAATCTTTTGTTGTATGTTTTCTAAAATACGTATTTGTACTAATTGCAGAATTCCCTGCAAAGCAACACCTATAGTGACCAGTACAACCAGAACAATCCAGGAAGTAGATACCTGAGCCCCTTGTATCAGATTGATGATAGATTGTATACCTAGGGGCAATGTTAAAGCTACCAGACCTGCAAAGATAGCATAGTAGAAAATTTGGCGAATGTCTTTTTTATCAAGCTGCAGAAGGTTGATGAAACGTTTCCACGGCGACATTGTTTCTTTCATTTAACTAGAAATTAGATGTTATTAAATTGGATTACTAGAGTTGTAACCCTTTATAATTAATATGCAAAATCAACCCAATAGAAGAATGGATTAGATCATATCGGGAGGTGGGATAAGAACTTCTAAATAAAAACTACCATACAATGAGTGATCAGATATTAAAAAAGAACAATCGTTGCCATAACTTTTGTAATCATTACAAAAACTTAATAGCGGAAACTTTATTTCTTCATCTTTATTATCATCTTTTTGGTTCTCTTTTTCATCTGTGTTTTCCTCATCATTTACCTGTATTAATTCGTATGCAGAATTTGTAAGAATTCCTAAAATTTGAGCAATAGGTTGCATAATCATAGTGTAGATCATTACCATAGTGAAGTATTTTAATGATATTGATATGAAAATATTACTTATGTACATACGATGTTTCTATAATGCTGAATGATATTATTTCTAGTTATTTTTTGAGTTAAAATTTATAATAGTTTTTAATTTCTAAAACAAAGATATAATAGTAATACTATTAAAACATAATAGTTTAACTAATTTTTATGAAAGTATTATTATTGTTAATTGAACATTTGAAGAAAATGAAGAAG
>CAKMZM010000117.1 GCA_929200365.1 uncultured Flavobacteriaceae bacterium
AGCACTGCTGCATTTACTGAAGCTAATGTTTTTTTTAGTAAAAAATTAGCGCTGCAAATCGGAGTGCGGGGAGTTCATAATACATTATTAAAGTATACAAAAGTATCTCCCAGAGCTTCTCTGGCTTATAAAACAACATCAAAATCACAAATATCATTAGCCTATGGTGATTTTTATCAAGCTCCGAAACAGAATGTTCTAAAATATAACGAAACCCTGAAACCCGAAAAATCTTCGCACTACATTCTTAACTATCTATATCAACATAATCGAAGAACTTTTAGAGCCGAAGCTTATTATAAGTCTTATGAAAAACTCGTTAAATTTGACACCAATCTTCCTGAGTTTACCAGTTTATATACTAATAATGGAAGTGGTTATGCTGCCGGATTAGATATTTTTTGGCGAGATAATAAGTCTATCAAAAATCTCGAATACTGGACTAGTTATTCTTATCTCGATACTAAACGGGATTATCGAAGTTATCCAGATAAAGCTACTCCAAATTTTGCTGCAAAACACAATCTATCTCTGGTTACAAAATACTGGATTGAGGACTGGAAATCACTCATGAGTGCTACCTATAACTTTGCTTCAGGAAGACCTTATCACGATCCCAATCAATCTGTATTTCAAAATAAAAAAACCAAAACTTACAATTCAATCAATTTGAGTTGGGCATACCTTATTAGTCAACAAAAGATTCTTTACTTCTCAGTGTCTAATATACTAGGATTTGATAATGTATTCAACTACCAATATGCAAACACTCCAAATACAAATGGTAACTTCTCCAGACGTGCTATAAGACCTAATGCAGATCGCTTTTTTATCGTTGGTTTTTTCTGGACCATTAGTGATAATAATACCGATAATCAATTAGACAATCTATAAGGTTAGCTTAAACCATTAATCTATACTATTATGAAAACTTTAAAATTTACCATATCAGATAAAGCAATCGTACAATCTATCAAATTATAAGGGTATTTACATTTCATCCATTAAAAAATACACTTCGGTCATAAATACTTTAAAAAGATCAATTACCTCATGATCTTTACACTATATATTAAAAACTAAACCATCATGAAAACAATAGTTATTATACTTGCTTTTTTTACCATTACCGCTATCAATGCCCAATCATCATATGAAAAAGGTATGAACGAAGCTTTTGAATTATGGGGAAATAAAAACCCTGATGAAGCTATCCATCTTTTTGAACGTATTGCGAAAGCCGAAAAAGAAAACTGGTTGCCTTATTATTATGCCGCTCAAGTTCATATTATTACTACTTTTAGTATAAAAGATGCAGAAGCTATAGAATCCAGATTAAAAAAAGCTCAAGATTACCTTAATGAGGCAAAAACACATACAAATAACAATGCCGAAATACTAATCATGGAAGCATTGCTTAACACAGCTTATGTTGCATACAACCCTACGGTATATGGGATGACACTGTCTGCCAAAGTAGAACAGCTATATCAAAAAGCCAAGGTATTAGAACCCAAAAACCCCAGAGCAACTTTATACCATGCCGAATGGAAAATGGGAAGTGCAAAATTCTTTGGTAAAGATTCAAAAGCCTTTTGTCCTGAAATAGAAAAAGCTATCTTGTATTTTGAAAACGAATCAGATGATATTCCATTTTACCCAAAATGGGGCAAAGATCAGATAAAACGTGTTCAACAAAACTGTAAAGGATAATTTTAAAAATCAAAAATTAGCCCTTGATCATATTAAAATAAAAAGAGGTATACATGAATGATTTAAAAAGAATAGCCATTATTTCACTAGTAGTTTCTGCAATAGTAGCATTGGTAACTTTATTAGTAAATGGATTTAATTTTGACCGAATCCTTACAGTGAAATGGTGGGCTATTGCTTATATGTATTGTTTCATTCTAACATATACAAACTCTCTTTATTTTAATATTTTAAATAATAAATTTGAATGGAAAAACAAGGGGTTACAAAGGATTTTAGTTGGAGCTGTGGGTTCTATCATCATAACCATGGTAGGATATACAATATGCCAGTTTGCTACTGCTGTAGTTATCCTTAAAACCCAGACAAGCTCAGAATTTATTACTAGTCAATCTTTTAAAGACTATCTATTTCCGTTACTATTGACGGTTATTATATCCTTATTCTTTCATACGGTATATTTCTATAAAGCTTTACAGGAAAAAAAAGTTACCGAGCAAAAAATTATAGCAGGAACTGTTTCAGCAAAATTTGCTGCATTAAAAAATCAATTAGATCCCCATTTTTTATTCAATAGCCTTAATGTATTAACCTCATTGATTGAGGAAAACCCAAAAATGGCTCAGAAATTTACAACCTCATTATCAAAAGTATATCGATACGTTCTGGAGCAAAAAGATAAAGAATTGGTTACTGTAGATGAAGAATTGAAATTTGCCAGAACATATATGACCCTGTTACAACTACGTTTTGAAGACAGTATTGTTTTTGAGATCCCTAAACAGGCATCGAATCCTGAAGCCAGAGTAGTACCACTATCATTGCAGATTTTGCTTGAAAATACAGTAAAACACAATATTGTAATGCCAGAGAATCCTCTGCATATTAAAATCTATGAAAAAGATGGTTTTCTTATCATAGAAAATAAACTTCAGCCCAAAGAGGTCATAAAGCAAAGCAGTGGTGTGGGATTAGGAAATGTACAACAACGATATGCATTATTGACAAAAAGGAAGTTTTCTGTATACAAAACAGCGCATGCATTTATCGCAGAACTTCCGATATTAACAAAACAAATAAGATCAACAGACATGACAATTTCAGAACATATAGAAGATACAAAAAATATAAAATATAAAAGAGCCAAAGAACGTGTACAAAAAATCAAAGAATTTTATGGTAACCTGATTTCTTATATAATCGTTATCCCTTGCCTGACTGTATTAAATTATAAAACAACAGGATTTGGTATTCCCTGGGTTATATTTCCTATTGTAGGTTGGGGAATCGGACTCTTCTTTCACTATTCTGAAGCTTATGGTTATCACCCTATATTAGGAAAAGATTGGGAAGATAAAAAAATTAAAAAATATATGAACGAATCAAATGACAGCTACCATGAGTGATTATAACCAAGAAAAAGCTTACGGAAAAGCGAAGAAAAGACTTGAAGATGAAAAAGGGTTCTATACTCACCTTACCGTATATATTGTGATTAATATAGTTCTACTGTTTTTTATGTCTAAATTAACCGCATTTATTGGAGCCGACCCTAATGATCCTGATTTTAAAAACTGGAAACTCTGGAACACTTTTTTAACTCCGATACTATGGGGAATTGCATTACTCGGACATGGGTTATGGGTATTTAAAGAGAAGTTCTTTTTAAAAAAATTCTTTAAAAAATCTATTTTCAGTAAGGATTGGGAGGATCGAAAGATCAAAGAATTTATGGATAAGGATAAGTTTTAATTTCTTTAAAAGAATAATACCAAAAATTTTAAAATTAGTTATGATGAATGATTTTAATAAAGAAAAAAGATATGAACGAGCAAAAGAACGCGTAGAAGAATTGAAAAAATTCTATAATAATCTATTCTCTTATGTTATTGTTATTGGGTTTCTGGCTGGATTAAATTATTATACAAATGAGTGGCATTATCCATGGTTTCTATGGGCTGCATTTGGATGGGGAATCGGTTTAGCCTTTCATGCGGTCAAAGCCTATAGAATAAACCCTATGTTTAACAAAGATTGGGAAAGTCGAAAAATCAGAGAATATATGGAAGAAGAACAAAATCAGGAACAACAACGATGGGAATAAGTGTCTTATTAAATATAAAAATGAAAGAAACTTAAAGTCGGGAGTTGGCTAACCATCTAAACTTTGATTCTCTGATGCTCTGAAACTTTACTACTTTGAAACTATCTAACTATAAAACAATGAACATTATAATTATTGAAGATGAAAAACCCGCAGCCAGACGTCTTAACAGAATGCTTGGTGAGCTAAATATAAAAGTACATACCATGTTACATTCTGTACAGGAATCTATAGAATGGTTTACTAAAAATGAACATCCAGACCTTATTTTTCTGGATATTCAACTAAGTGATGGGTTATCTTTTGAAATATTTGACGCAATTACTATAAAAAGCTCCATTATATTTACGACTGCTTATGATGAATATGCGCTTAAAGCTTTTAAATTAAACAGCATCGATTATCTGTTAAAACCTATTGATGATGAAGAGTTAGAAATTGCTGTGCAAAAATACAAGGAGCAATTGCCCAAAAAACAACAGCTTCAGGTAGACTTTGAAGATATCAAAAAACTACTCATAAACCCTATGGATCGCTCCTATAAAAAACGATTTACAACAAAGGTTGGGCAACATCTAAAAATATTTTCGGTAGAAGATATCGAATGCTTTTATTCTGAAAATAAAGGAACATATCTACATACAACAGATAATAGAAATTATCTGATCGATACCACTTTGGAGTCTCTTGAAGACGAACTAAATCCTCAACAATTTTTTAGAGCAAGCAGAAAGTTTTACATCAATATAAATGCAATACAAGACATTATATCGTATACTAATTCGAGATTACAGGTAAAACTTAATCATTTTAATGAACAAGAAATTATTGTCGCCCGAGAACGGGTAAAAGATTTTAAAATGTGGTTAGAATGACAGTATGCCGATCTCGTATGTTACAAAACCATACAATACATCTAATACTCCCACTGTCTTTTCTTATTGAGTTCTTCCTCAGCCTCTAGTTCTTTCTGAGGAATTACTTTAAGAAAAGATGAGTGTTGCTCTATAGCATACTCTAATTTACTTACGATATCATCTATAGAATCATTTTCATAATCGATATCTAGCGGTTCTTTTATTACCATAGATTGTAGTATCCCTCGTTTTTTAATTCGAATACCTTTTTTATCAAAAGATCTTCTAAAACCATCTATTACAATCGGAATCACTATGGGTTTATATTTGCGGATAATATGAGCAGTTCCCTTACGAATAGGTTTAAAAGGTTTTGTTGTTCCCTGCGGAAATGTAATCACCCACCCATCATCTAATGCTCTAGAAATATTGGTAATATCACTCATCTTTACTTGGCGATTCACATCTTTTCCTTTCTCTCTCCAGGTACGTTCTACAGTTATAGCCCCAGCATAGGCAAGAATTCTTGCCAACAGTCCTGCTCTCATCGTTTCTTTTGCAGCTACATAATATAGATTAAGCTTAGGTTGCCATAAATACCCTACATTTTTAATAGAATCTGTACGACCACTTAGACTTGCATTAAAAACATGAAACATCGCTACTACATCAGCAAAATAAGTTTGATGATTAGAGACAAATAGCACATTATTATCAGGAAGGTTTTTAAAAATCTCGCTTCCTTCAATTTGCAATTCATTAAATCCTCTATAACGACTATGCGTTAAGCCACCCATAATGCGGATAAGCCATTTTTTAAAAAACAATATATGCCCAAATGGATTTCTTTTAAATAATCCCATATGTAGAAAACTGGTTGTATTAGCAACGCCAAATATACAAAATCATAACGCTATTGATATCTTTAAAAGCATTTTAAGCTCACTAAGCATCATTGCAGTTGCTCCCCAGACAGTGTAACCGTTTAGTTCAAAGGAAGGTACCTCTATATTCTTTGCATAAGAAGTGGTTATTTTTTTTAAAACCACATTATCTTCATTAAGGAGTTCTGTTAACGGAACCTCAATAACTTTTGCTACTTCCTCTTTCTGGCGAACAAAATTGGGTCTTCTTTCAGAAAATCCTAAAAACGGATGTACCCAAAAATTAGAAGGCGGTATATATACTTTTGTAAGAGATTTAATAACAGTAACAGTATTGGGCTGTATTCCCACTTCTTCATAGGTCTCACGTAATGCAGTTTCTATATAATTTACATCATACATCTCTACTTTTCCTCCAGGCAATGCAATCTGTCCCGAATGTACTCCTTCGTATTCGGGTCTTAAAATTAATACAAAATGAATTATAGTATCCTTTGGATAAAAAAACATCATCACTGCTGCATTTCTAGGGTTTCTTTCTTCAATCTTAAGATGATTTAATGCTTTTATACGAACTTCAGGAGCCATAATAAAATGAGAGGACTCCCCTGGTACTGACATTTTTTTTATTTTTGGGATTAAATTCTTAAATGTTTCAAATGTCATTGACCAAATTAATTTTATGTCTTTGTGTATCTATTACTATATTATCTAGTTGTGAAGATACACATTCTAAAAAAAATAAACAGAATGTAGAAGCAAATACAGACAGTATTTCTGTAAATAATAAAAAAATAAAAGAAAATACAATTGAAACACAAAACGAAAAGCTTACCGCCGAAGATAAAAGTTCTGACGAAGAACCTTTTAAGCTTACCAATGAAAACCTAAGGGAATTTATGACTGCATACGGTGCAGAAAACCCAGAAACTCTGGTAAATATAAAAACTATATATGGAGATATTCATATCAAATTATATAATGATACACCAATACACAGGGCTAACTTTATTTATCTGGTAAAACAAAAATATTTTGATGAAACTTTTTTCTATCGTGTTGCCAAAGGTTTTGTAATCCAGGGAGGTAACAGTGATCGCCAGCAAATGGCAAATAAACGCCATGAAATTGGAGATTACACCATCCCGCAAGAACCCGTAAAAGGTTTAAGACACACCAGAGGCGCTGTTGCCTTATCAAAACAATGGGTAGATAATCCTTCAAATCGCTCTACGCCTTTCGAGTTTTTTATTGTAATAGCCAAAAACGGAGCTTATCATCTTGATGGAGAACATACCATCTTTGGAAAAGTTGTGAAAGGAATGAATGTAGCAGATAAAATTTCTAATGTTCCTACAGATAGCAGCGAATGGCCAAAAGAGAATATTTTTATAAAAGCTGAAGTGATTAAATAGGTAGTAAGTGTTAGGAAAAAATGAGTTGCTATTTTTATTAATCAGAAAAAACCTATTAAAACCTGTACCCTGCCTTAAGTAACACAAATCTTGGTAACAATCTATATTCTGTATTTGAAATATTAGTATCACTTATCGAATAATTTCTAAAAACCTTTGTATCTAATATATTATTACCGATCAGAGAAAAGTTCAGGTTTTTATTTTTAGGAGTATAATTTATTTCAAAATCTAAAAAATAATAGGTATCATCATCCTTTTTTAAATTATCAAAATAATAACGCTCGGATTGTAATTGTAGATTTAACCTAGAATTTAATACAAATGAAAGATCTAGAAAAGATATATTTTGTGTTGCTGTATTTGTTGCGATTGTTGTGTTAATTTCTGTTGTATCCCAAGTTGTTCCGAAATGATAATTAAAAATCCCCCTAAAGCCTGATCTTATCTCTAAACCATATCTATAATTTTGATTTTTTATTGATCTTAAATTCGTACTATTCACTATATTTTTAAATTCTGCTTGTGAATAGGCAAATTTAATTTTAATGTTATTTCTTATAAATCTCAGATAGCGATCTAAACCTGCATTTGCACTATAAAATTCTCTGTTTGGGATAATTAACTTTGTAGCTTGTATAAAATTTTGAGTTATTACAGCATTGGTACTTATAAAATCGTTGTCTTTGGTATATGATAATGCTATATTAGCAATAAACCTATCTCCAAAATTACCCAGATTATATCCTGCAAATATTCTTGCAGAGTTAAGTTGATTAAATGCCCCTGTTCCTCTTGAAAAATTTCTATAGTCTGTAAGCAGATAATTGGTATACACATCTGATATACGGGCATTAGAATTTGTATTTTCTGCAAATGCAAAAATTCTATTTGCTTTATTAATCTCCCAATTGAATTCTAGTTTTGAGTTCATCAAAACAGGAGATTCCCTATGTTCTTTCTCAGTTTCTTCTAAAGAATTAAACAACTGATGTCCTTCTAAATTTAATGCTATACTTATATCATTTAGCTTCTTTCTATACCCAGCACTCAAGTATAGATCATGAGTGTGATATTGGGTGGTATTCTTATATTCCTGAGGGTTAAGTATTATATTTTCATTTTCTTTCAGAAAAAAATCAGAATATAATTTATCTTCTCTAAATTCATATCCTATACCAAAATCCAGTAAATCTTTATTCTTTTTTCTATCCAGTACATGAGCTTTGACCCCGGTATAATTAAATTCATTTTTACTAAACTGTGCTACATTATTTACCTCCCTAGTCGATGAAAACAACTCTTCAAACAAAAATTGATCTGTAGTATATTGTTGAGGTTTTTTCTCATTGATGTATCTCCCTGTAAGTAGTAATACTTTATTACTCTTAAATCTATTGCTATATTTGATCATATGATCGTGTAATAGATTCTCATCATCCAGATTTTCATTATTTTCTATTGTATTGAACAATAGTTGTGAATCTGTTTCAATTTGTGATTTATGATATTTTCCTTCATATTCTAACATCTTAGTACCAGAGATGTCATATTTCAATTCAACTCTTCCAAATCCAACATCTGTAGCTTTATCCAAGGTATATTTTTCTGTGTTGGTAAACGCTGTAGTATTGATAAAGAAAGTATCAAATCCGTCTTTAAAAAAACGATTATCATCAGTGTTTACCAATCCCAATACTTTTAGATCGATCTTAGAAGAAAGTTTAAAAATAGAGTTTAAAGAAATCAACTCTGCATTATTAAAATTGGTTCTGGATTTTTTTAACCCTGATATATAAGAATTTAAAGATATTAATCCATCTGCTCTTTGATCTTCTCCTATGCTACCTGGTTCTTCTGTATAGTTTTGTGCATTGATAAGTCCTCGCACATCATTGGTTACATCTTCTCCAATATTATTTAGGCTTCCTAACAGAAAATATTTGTTTTTTTTACCAAAACTAGAAATAGTAGCATCAACATCATATCTGTTTTCTGAAACTACACCATAACCTGGAGAAATTGTACCAAACCAGGCTCTTTTAAAATCTTCATCCAACTTAAGGTTTAAGGCAACCTTTTCACTTTCTTCAATACCTTTAAGCAGTTTATTATTCGAATACCGCCTTAGTACTTCTACTTTGTCTACAGCATTTACATTCAGATTTTTGGTTAATAATTTGTACCCTTTTTTGAAGAAATCATCACCCTCTATCATTACTTTTTCTACCTCTTTACCATCTACTTTTATAGTACCGGTTTCTGAGACATCTACTCCTGGTAATTTTTTAAGTAAATCCTCTACAACAGTTTCTTCTCCCTGTTTAAATGATGAGGCATTAAAAACAATGGTATCTTTTTTTTCGGTAATAGCTCTTTCTGACTGTATCACTACTTTGTCTAACTCGTATGAGGTAGCATATAGCATCATATCTTTTTGCATTGTTGTATGCTCCTCTAGTATAACTTCTACATCTTTTGTAGCATATCCCAGACCAGAAAAACTTAGGGTTAATTCTCCTATGGCATCTGATTGCAGTACATACCTACCTTTTTGATCGGTATAAGCAAAGGCAATAATAGCTTGTGTCTCTTTTTGTTTTAAAAACACATTGGCCGATGCAATAGGATTTGAGATAGAATCTGTTACCGTACCCATAACCGTAGACTGAGCATATAAAAAATTGCCTAATAGCATTAATATTAGCCAGCTATAATATGATAATGAATTTCTTTTTTTCAATATAAGTAAGGGCTTAATTGAGTTATGACTACTCAAATCGCTCTAAAGTATGATTTTTTGGATTAGGGCAAATATCACAGTCTGTGAGTAGTTTTGCTCCTCTGGGTAAGGAAGCTTTAAGGTTTGCCAATGTTTCTTCAAATTTATTTTTAAGTGCTTTTTTGTAGGTTGCCATATCAGTAACCTTGTCTATTGTTGGTTTATTAAGTTTTTCATGAACTACCTTGTTATCAGGCTGTAGATTTATTGTAATGGCTCTAAACTCAAACTTACCCGTCTCTTCTGTTACTTCTAGAATCAACCCTGGCAGTCCTCTTAATTTCCACGGGCCATGGGATATAGGAATCTCTGATGTAAACCATGCTGTATATTCCCTTCCTCTATAATATGCTGTTGCTTTTTGGCAAGAGTACGTCCCTATTTTTTTATGTTCAGCATGTAACTGCCAGAGAATAGGTTCTATATTATCTTTAACCACATAAAGTTTGCCTGCCATTGCTTCTCTAAAAATTAACTCATTGGTCTTACTATCTGTGTAGTAATATGCCCATGGCAAACTACTTTTCATTACTCTATCCTCAGAAATAGTAGCCCCCTCTTCTCTTGGTTTTTCATTAGTTATTCGCTTTCCTTCTCCTTCTTTTCTATACAAAGAAATAACACTGTTAAAATACAACTTATAAGAACTTGCAAAAGAAATACCATTTTCATTATTAACTATATTTTGATATTCTACAATACCAATAGTTTCTTTTTGAGAGTGAGCTGTGTAATTAAAAATTAAAAAAAATATTACAAATATTAGATTTTTCATTTCTATTATAATAAGATTAGTTTATATTAAAACCGTTTCTGTAAAAAATTAATTATTTAAATTGACTAACATAGAAATACAGAAACACCTATCCAATTGTTAGCATGATCAAAATGATTCACTATTCTATAACAGCCATCGGGCCCTTCTTCTTCAATAAAGTTCTTCTTAAATTCTATACTAGAATTTACAGCATACGTCGCGTATGCGCTTAAAAATATTCCTAAAGTTAAAACGATTTTTTTCATCTTTAATTCGGTTTTAAAAGTTTGATTTATATGTTTATTCTAATTACAGAAACGGTTTTCTTTTTGTATTCAATCTCAAAAATCAATTGTATATCTCTGTATCATATCAATTATACTTTTCTTAGCAGAACAAAATATAATTAGACATAGATCATATACGATCAATCCTCAAAATTCATTAATAAAATATATTTGAAAATCCGACTTCCAAGTAAGGTAGAAGGGGGTAAATCGAACTGTTATACAATACTACTATATTTTCTTGATATAACGAATACGGTTATCACATAAGATTTTTAAACACCGATGTAACAAACTATAAAAGAGCACAATACATACTAATAAAGGTGAAAAATATTTCTTTTTCAAATGTATAACACTAATTAATATGAATAGATAAATGAGTGTATCTTCTTCTTGACATACAGTTTTGGCATGAGTATCTTTATAAAGATAAGATATTAAAAATTTTAACAGTTTGCACAATCCACCAAGAGGGATTGTTTATACACAGAGATAGGTTGTTTGCTCACCAAGAGAAATTATTTGTACGCAAAGACAAATTGTTTGCTTACCGATCAAGGCTACAGGCTCTAGTTTATAATAACATTGATTAATTTTATCAAAACTCAGTATATCCCATCCCCAGCCCTTCCCAAAAGGAAGGGAGCTAAAAGTCCTTCCTTTTGGGACGCATAAATATATTGAAATCAACCAAATACATGTTTTTGTAACTATCAACGCTATTATAAACTAGAGCCAGGCTACACTATAAGTCATTGGTTTTTAAGTTTCTTAATCGTGGATTTTAACCTT
>CAKMZM010000118.1:0-8892 GCA_929200365.1 uncultured Flavobacteriaceae bacterium
CGAACATTTTAGACTAACACAGAGCCGAATTTTTATATTTTGTTTTTACTTTTTATATTTTAAATGCCAAATTTATAAATTTGGCGGTCTTTGTGAATAAACACAAGTCTTTCGGAAAACCTTTATTAGCTATGTTTGGCAACAGTGATTTTTTTCGGTATTTCAAATCCATTCGTAAGTTTTTCAAAATATTGTGCTATTTCAAGCAATTTCTTATCTGTCCATTTCCTTGAATGGATTTGCACCCCAACTGGCATTCCATTTTTCTTTTTTCCAATTGGAATTACAACAATCGGATGTCCAGAGAAAGCACTTGTGAATGTAAATGAAGCTATTGCTTCTGTGTAACCTAATTTCTTTCTATTAACAATAAATTTTTTTCCTGCTTTTTGGTGCTTATAGGCTTCAAATGCGCATACAGGTGTAATCCAAATGTCATATTTAATTAAAAATGCTTCATAAATTTCAGAGAATTTATCTTTAAAATCAATCGCTTTTGCATAATTGATGTTAGAAAGCCTTTGTCCAAGTGCCATCCCTTTTGCCCATAAATGGTCATTGTATTTAAGCCTAATAAAAGCATACATAAAACTGCCCAATAAAGGCACTTTTGGATTGTTTACTCCGATTTCAAATCCAATTATTTTACTACATTCTGTATATGCTTTATGTTCATCATATATCGGGTGGTCAATTTTACAGTTTAGTGATTCTTTTTCAACATTTGAGATGAATTTTCTGAATATCTCTAAATATTCTTTGTCTATTTCAATATTATTAAATGTCTCTGAATATGCTATTTTTAGAGGACTGTTGTTCCAGTGAGAATTTTCAAAGTCTATTTGTGGTAATTCAGGAAGTCTGTATTTAGAATTATTTCCAAGGACTTTCATTATTAAAATTAAATCATCTACATTTTTGGCAAAAGGACCTGGTGTTACAATGTGTCTTCTACCTTGTGGTTTATTAGGCACTTTTAAATGTCCTCTATTTGAAAGGAAGTTTTCAGTCGGTCGCAATCCACAAATTCCATTGAAATGTGCAGGTACTCTTATTGAACCTCCAGCATCAGCTCCCAATTCTAATGGACTAAAACCAGAAGAAACCGAAACTGCTGAGCCTCCAGAACTTCCGCCAGCAACTCTTGTCAAATCATATGGATTATTTGTTTGTCCATTCCAAAAGTTGGTGCTTTGCCAATCAATACAATACAGAGCAGTATTGGTTTTACCAATTATTATTACTCCTTCGTTTTTTAGTCTTTTAACTAATTCAGCATCTTCTGTAGCTATATAGTTGCGCAATAATGGGTCGCCATTCGAGTTTTTTAATCCTTTTACAAGAAAGCTATCTTTAATTGTTAGAGGAAGTCCGTGTAATATTCCAAGTTGTTTTCCGAGTTTTATATCTTCATCTTTTTGTAAAGCTTCTTTTAAAATATCTTCTTCATTCCTTAAATCACATATTGCATTTATTTGTGAATTATTCTCTTTTATGTGATTCAAGAAAGCAGTTACAACTTCAACTACAGAAATTTTCTTTGACTTGATATTCTCAACAAGTTCATTTGCGGATGTAAAGACGATATTTTTCAAAATTATTTGCTTTTATACAAAGAACTACATTTTCAACTCTAATCTTTTTGATAAATGTCAAATTAAACTGATTTTCGAATTCTACTTAGAGTCTCTTGACTCATTCCAATAAAAGAAGCAATATGCCCAAGATTAACTCTTTGAAACAAATTGGGCTTTTCTTAGGTTCTGGAAAATCAATCCTAAACTGTCTATTCTAGTATTTCATAATACTATAATTGATACCATGTTTTTCTCCGTATGATTTTAAACTCAAAGAACTTTTTCGCCAGTTCCTGAGAATGGAGTACATCTCTTTCTGTCTTTTGGTCTTTTCTTTTTGCATATCGAAAAACTAGAAGCTAAATCAAAATTGCACAAGATATAGTTTGCCAAACGCTTACTTCTATATCAAAAACTTTTTCATAAAAAGCTCTAGCTCTCTTCATGTCTATAACCAGAATTTCGAACCAAGTAACCATAATATTTAGATGTTAGAAAGTTACTCATTATCATGATATCTTGCAATAATTTGCTCGTGACTTTTAATCACTTTCTTTGCCCATTCCATTCGTTTTTCTAATTTTTCCTCTTCAGATAATTGCCAATTGCTATTTGTTTCTTTAAGTTTAGATGTAACATGTTGTAATAGTATTGCAGCAGAAACCGAAATATTAAGGCTTTCTGTAAATCCAACCATTGGTATATGTAATCTGGTGTCTGCCACTTTCAGAATCTGATCACTTAGCCCTTGCTGCTCTCTTCCAAAGAAAAATGCAGCTGGTTTATCAATATCAAAATCCTGTAAGACTTTAGAATCATCATGAGGGGTGGTAGCAATAATTTGGTATCCTTTTCTTTGTAATGTAGTAAGACATTCTTTGGTAGTAGAATATCGATTGATATCTACCCATTTTTGAGCACCCATTGCAATCTCGCGATCTATACGTTTTGCATTTATTTCTTCAATTACATGTACATTTTGGATTCCAAATACATCACAACTACGTATCACTGCACTTGTATTATGTAATTGATACACATCCTCAACTGCTACCGTAAAATGATTTGTACGTTCCTCCAAAACTTTTTTATTTAAACCTTGTCGTCTTGGAGTAAGAAATGATTCTAAATATTCGAGAAGTTTTATATCTATCATAACTGCTAAAATATAAAAACATCAACTGTTTACAATTAAAAAAAGAGCTATCTAAGTAATATATCAAATAGCTCTTTATAATCCTACTTAATTCGACTTAAACTCACTGACCCTTCGAGACCCTATGCTTAGGGTAACATATATACTATACAATAAAACTTAACATGTTAACATAACCAATTAAACATTATTTTTCTTAAAATAGATTATTGTCAATGTTAATAGTTATATTTTAAAATAAAAAAACCTCCCGAAATTACCCCTAAAAACGGAAGGTTTAAGTAAACACATTGTCAAAATGTTCCTTACTGACAAACCATTTGTATTATGATTAGTCTAATTTTTCTTTTTCATTTATTTATAATTTTTTGTATCGTTATTTATAGCTATACATACCAAATTCAAATAGGATGATATCTAAAAGCAAAACATTAGTTTTTCTTATTTTATATTGTGCAAAAAAAGCAACGAAAAATGTATGGTATATCTGCAAAATAGATAAGGAATTATTATATTTTACCCTTTGAGAGGAAGAGAAAAATGATATAAATTTTTCCTTATGGGAAAGAAGCGAATCACCAATTAAAAATTGGTAATTTTTAGATTCTTGAAATAATAGACAGCTCATAATGATTGATTTATTTTAAACTAATCGCTATTCAGACCCTACTATTGTTGGCTCGCCAAAGTTTCACAATCGTGGGGTTGTTTTTGTCCTAACCTTAATTTTTAATAGTATCTACGATATAAGAAAAATATTATTAAAAATTACAGTTTTTACACATTTTTTATTATTTATAACTTTTTAATTTAGTAATAACATAATACTACAATTAAAACATTTCTACAAACATAAGTTTTTGATTCTATAATTATTGTCTTGTACTTTACCCAAAAACAATACTTAAAGATAGTTACTATTTGTTAAAACTAGATACAGAATTAGCACATAATTATTATGGTTTTTCCTCAAAAAAATAAATGACTAATTTAATTTGTAAAAAGGTAAACAAAATAACATCTGTATATTACAAATAAAAATTAAATATTTGATTATCAAATACTTAAACACAATGTATATATAAAAGCAAACCTAATATTTTTATAAAAAAGTAGGATTATTCTTTTGTTATTAAAAAAAATAATCTTTTAAACTCAATTATTAACCACTTTATCTGTTTTTAAAATTGTTGTAATAACGTTAAATATTAATACGCAAACTGTAAATTATTGTTAAAATAAAAATATCTATTCTATTTTTAATACGAAGTGATTTTAACTTTTTTCAATTCACTATAAAAACCTTCTTTTTTATTCAATTTTCGTATTTTTCTTACTTTTTAGCACTGCTATGAAGTACAATCCTGAGTGCTCGATACAATTAAGTAAAAACTTTTACCAAAAAAAATAATCGGCAGTAAATAATACTTTTAACTCTTAAACTAATTGATTTATATGACTGGTGAGAACACCCTGTGCCAAGAGCGCAGGGATATTTATAAAATAATCCTCAATGTATTAAATTTTGTAGAATATAAAATGGTGCAGAATAATTATTTTTTGGTCATATCTTTACAAAAATCGTGTTCTATAGAACATGATTTTAGGCTTCAATTTATTTTTACAATTAACCTTCTTTTTTAATTTCTACAGAGTGCGGATAAGGTATTTCTATACCAGCAGCATCAAGAGCTAGTTTACAATTTTCTATGGTTTCAAAATACACATCCCAATAATCTTCTGGGATACAGTATGGTCGCACAGCAAAATCAACAGAACTTTCTCCTAATTGGCTAACATTTACAGAAGGTACTGGGTCTTTCATTATTCTAGGGTTTGATATTAAAACCCCTAATAATACTTCTTTTGCTTTTTTTATGTTTTCATCATAACCTATACCAATTGTAATATCTACTCTCATCATCCCTTCTGCTGTATAGTTAATAATATTACCATTTGCCATTGCTCCATTAGGAATGATCGCTAACTTATTTTCTGGAGTAATTACTTTAGTTGTGAAAACTTCAATTTCTTTAACTGTACCTAATACACTTTGTGCCTCAATAACATCTCCTATTTTATAAGGTCTAAAAATCATAATGAGAACTCCACCAGCAAAATTTGATAAAGATCCCTGTAGTGCCAAACCTACTGCCAAACCAGCAGCAGCTATTACTGCAGCAAAAGTAGTGACATCTACTCCTAATCTTGAAATTACAATAATAATAAGAAATACTTTTAACGACCAATTGATTAAGTTTAATAAGAATTTTTGTAAAGATTCATCATATTTACTTTTAGACATCATTCGTCTACCACTGTTAACCAATTTTTTAATTCCCCATGACCCAACAGCATAAATTAGGATTGCTGTAATAAGTTTAGGTCCAAATTCTTTTGCCAGTTCAATACCATAATTGAACCATCCCTGAGCTTTTTCCATTATAATTTGTATTTTTTTTGCATGAAACATTATAACTATATGTAATAAACCATTGATAATACAATAGATATAAATTAGAATAGCAAAAGTATGTTAAATCAATTCAAAACCAAAACAATTTCTGTATGATGATTATTGTAGTATAATAAACTCACTTCTACGGTTAAGCTGATGTTCTCCATCACTACACGGTACACCATCTGCACATTTATTGATAAGCCCTGTTTCACCATACCCTCTTCCTGTTACACGGAATCTATCTATCTTACCGTTTTCAACAATATACTTAATTGTACTTTTTGCCCTTCGCTCGCTTAAATACATATTATAATCGCTATTAGCTCTACTATCAGTATGAGATCGTACATCTATTTTTAGGTTAGGATACTCTTTAAGTGCTGCAATAATTTTCTGCAATTCTACTTCAGCATCTGATCTAATAAAAGATTTATCTAAATCAAAATATATAACCTCTAGATTTAATAGTTTAGCTAAATCATCACCTGGCTTAGCTTCTTTTCCTTGCAACCCTCCTTTACCAAGCTGTAAACTCAGATCATGTCTATATTCTAATATATTATTTGTGATAAGAGGTACCTCTGTTGGACTATATGCTATTTTATTTGCTCTAATGATATATGGTGTTTCACATTCGAGATCAAATTTATACACCCCTTTTGCATCTGTAACTGTACGTTTGAGTTCATAATTATTATCATCTAATAAAAATACTTCTGCATTTTTAAGAATTTCTCTAGTATTTGCATCTGTAACTACACCTGTCAAATATTGATTACAGGTAGTGATCAATTCTTCAGTCTGCTTAAAACTATAAATATCATCATTTCCCTTTCCTCCTGCCCTATTGCTTGAAAAATATCCAATTTTTGTATTTTCATTCAATACGAAAGTAAAATCGTCTTCAGAACTATTTACTGGCTTTCCTACATTATATGGGATAGAAAATAGTCCAAATTCTTCTGGAACTGCTACAAAAATATCCAACCCTCCCAAACCAATATGTCCATCACTAGCAAAATACAATTGTCCAGAATCACTAATATATGGGAAAGTTTCTCTTCCTTCTGTATTAATTCTATCTCCCAAGTTTTTAGGTGTTCCAAAAGTACCATCCTCGTGTACATCAATAACATACAAATCAGAAAGTCCTCTACTATCAGGCATATCACTAGCAAAATAAAGTTTAGTTCCGTCAGCACTTAATGCAGGATGTGCTATAGAATATTCATTACTATTAAAAGGTAACTCTTCTATATTAGTCCATTTATTATTTTCGAGTGTAGCTCTATATAGCTTTAGTAATATTGTACCTGCTTCATTAGCACCTAATTTTCTTTTGGTATAATTATTACGGGTGAAGTATACTGTATTTCCATCTTTACTAAATGAAGTAGAAGATTCGTGAAATTTTGTGTTTATTTTCCCTTTTAATCTTTTAGGTGTTTGTAAGATACCGTTAGCTTCAATAATCGTTGAAGAAAACAGATCCAAAAATGGCATTTCATCCCATTCATGTACAACTTTACTCATTCCACTGTTTCCTCCTCTAGAAGATGCAAATATTAACTGTCCCTGATTATTAAAACTCGGTGCATAATCCGAATATTTAGAATTAACACTTAGTTTTAACAATCTAAACTTGCCCGACTGCATTTCAATAAATTTCAGGTAATCCCTAGTATTCATAAAAAACTCTGCTCTTTGATCATTTCCCATAAGGGTATTGAATTTCTCCATAACCTTATCAGCTTCTTCATATCGTTGTATACTTTTTAAACTTTGAGAATACCTAAATAAATATTCAGGATCAATTTGATTTGCATAGGAAGTAATTAACTTTTCATACCAAGGAATTGCATCTTCTAACCTAGCATTAAAATAATAAGAGTCTCCTAATTTCTTAAATAAATCTGGGGACTCATAGCCACTCTCTGCAACTTGAAGATAAATTTTTCGGGCATCAACAAAAGCATAGCGGTTAAAATTTTCATCGGCTTTAGCCATACGCTTTTCTTGAGAAAAAATAATACCTGATAACAATAAACTTATGTATATGTGTATAGAGTATTTGATCAAAATCATAATTTTTTCGTTTTTATTATAATTCTAAAAACTTTGGATTATTTATTTTTGTTTCTATTAAAGTTGTTGTAAAAATTCAGCATATTGAAATAATGATTAAAAGAAACGCGGTGTTAACATTCTATTGTATTTCTTGAAAAGTTCAAACCGCAACATTACTTCATAACTACCATCATTAAACTGAGTCTGACCTAATTCGGTAGTCTCTCGATCATAAGCAAAACCTATCATTAATGCATCAGATATCTGAAAACCAACCATACCGCTCAATGCGGCACTCCATCGATAGGCTGCTCCCAAAGTGAGACGATCATATAATAAAAAATTAGCTGAAATATCTACTTGTAATGGTGCACCAAATACCAATTTACCTAAAACAGCAGGTTTAAACTTTACATCACTACTTAAATCAAAAACATAACCTGAAATCAAATAGTAATTAATACGTTCTTCTGCCAAAAAACTAACTGAAGTACTACTGCTACTTGTCGTACTCTCATCAAAATGATCAGTTTCTAATAAATTGGGAGCACTTAATCCTAAATAAAATTTATTGGTATGATAATACAAACCAACTCCAACATTAGGACTAAACTTATTGTCTATATTAGTCTCAAATAACCCATCATTATTATTAAATCGAGATAACTTTTGAAAATCAATATTTAACAAATGCCCCCCTGCTTTTACACCAAAACTTAGTTTTCCTTCCTCAGATGTCGGAATCGTATACGAAAAATCTATATCAAAATACGTTTCATCGGTAGGACCAATCTCATCATTAACGATAGATAAACCAAGACCTATACGGTCTTTGCTACCTATAGGTGTATTAATAGTTAAGGTTTGAGTACGCGGAGCTCCATCCAAACCAACCCACTGACTACGATGAAGACCCATAATACTCATCACCTCTCGACTACCAGCATAGGCAGGATTAACACTTATTGTATTATACATATATTGGGTATATTGAGCATCTTGTTGTGCATAACTGTTAAAAAACATAATACCCAAAAACGATGTCGCAACTATTGCTTTTATTTTTTTCATCCGCTCTAATTTAATATTTTTTATTAACCCACAAGTATTTCTACTCGTGGGAATCTAAATTTTTGGTTGATTATCTGTTAATGTATAGATATCCTGCTCTATTTTTTCGTTCTCCAGATTCCAAAATATATTCGAGTATATAATAATATGTTCCCACTGGCAGTTGATCTTTTTCCTCTATAGTAGTTCTTCCATTTGAAATTCCTCTGAAAAAATTATCACCTCTTCCATAATTTTTGGTCTCATATACCTTAACTCCCCAACGATTATAAATTTCTAATGTATTCTCAAGTCTTTCTATTCCACTAATCACAAATATATCATTAACACCATCCTGATTAGGTGACATTCCTGTAAAAATTGTGATTCCATCCTCTGTAGTAATAACATCATTAAATTCTAAATAATTCGGAATACCATTATTATCTGTATCAATAGCATCATCGGGGTTTCTATCTCCATTTGGGTCTGGATTTTCATCTACGGTAAGAATATTATCACCATCATCATCGATATCCAGATAATCAGGAGTTCCATCTTCATCGGTATCATCAGGTTCT
>CAKMZM010000118.1:8992-11590 GCA_929200365.1 uncultured Flavobacteriaceae bacterium
ATCATCGATATCCAGATAATCAGGAGTTCCATCTTCATCGGTATCATCAGGTTCTATTCCATTTCCATCAGGGTCTAATTCAAATTCGGTATCCACTCCATCTCCGTCATCATCGATATCCAGATAATCAGGAGTTCCATCTTCATCGGTATCATCAGGTTCTGTTCCATTTCCATCAGAGTCTAATTCAAATTCAGTATCCACTCCATCTCCATCATCATCAATATCCAAATAGTCAGAGATTCCATCTCCATCTGTATCTTGAGTACTTCCTGTACTTGGATCCCCATCGTTGTCAGGGTTTGGATTTTCTGCTATGGTGTTTACTCCATCTCCATCATCATCAATATCCAAATAATCTGGAATACCATTTCCATCAGTATCATCGTTAGTTGGGTCATTATCTATATTGATATCTTCATTTTCTGTACTAACCCCATCATTATCATCATCAGTATCTCTATAATCAACTTCATCAGCACCATCAGTATTTTGTGTATCTACAGAACCTCCGTTTAACTCATCATTAGGGTCATAACCATCATTAGGGTCTATACCTTCAAACGTATTCAATAATCCATCGCCATCAGTATCTGTAGTTACTCCATCATCTATTAACCCTGCTTCAATGGTGTCATTTACACCATCATTATCTGAATCAGTGTCTAAATAATCTAATACATCAGTACCATCTGTATTCACTGGTAATACTCCTTCGTTTCCACTTCCTTCATAAGCATCGTCCAATCCATCAATATCTGTATCATTTCCTGAAGGTGGAATATACCCAATTGTTGTCTGAGATTCTACATTATCAGGGATACCATCATTATCTGAATCTATATCTTGAAAATCAGGAATACCATCGGCATCACTATCTGTTGGATTGGTAAACGGGTCTCCATCACCATCAAAATCCTCATCTTCTACTGTATCTAATATTCCATCATTATCATCATCTAAATCTATAGAATCTGGAACATTATCATTATCTAAATCATCAGTATCTAAATAATTCGGAATACCATCTAAATCTGTATCAATAGCATCATCTGGTGCTCCATTTCCATTTGGATCTGGTCCTTCATTAAGGGTATCTATGCCATCATTATCATCATCGATATCCAGATAATCAGGAATACCATCAGCATCACTATCTTGGTCGGTTGGATCATTATCTCCATCATAGTTCTCCTCTACCGTATCAAGACTATCATTATCATCATCAGTATCTCTATAATCAACTTCATCAGCTCCATCGGTATTTTGTGTATCTACAGAACCTCCGTTTAACTCATCATTAGGGTCATAACCATCATTTATATTAATTCCTTCATAATCATCCAATATTCCGTCACCATCTGCATCTCCAATATCATTTGCTTGTATAAAACCAGCATCTATAGTATCAGAGATATTATCATTATCAGTATCTGTATCCAAGTAATCAGGAGTATCTACTCCATCAGTATTCTCTGGTGTAATTCCTTGATTTCCAGAACCCTCATATACATTATCCAATCCATCATTATCAGTATCATTTCCAGAAGGCGGAATATACCCGATTGTTGTCTGAGATTCTACATTATCAGGGATACCATCATTATCAGCATCCAAATCTTGAAAATCAGGAATATTATCTCCATCGCTATCTATCGCATCAATAGTATTTCCATCATTATTAGGATCACTTCCTTCTACGGTATCGAGAATACCATCATTATCATCGTCAATATCGGTTGAATCTGGAATACCATCGCCATCGGTATCATCAGCATCCAAATAATCGGGAGTTCCATCTCCATCACTATCTATAGCATCATCTGGAATTCCATTTCCATCGGGATCAGGGTTTTCATTATCTGTATTAATACCATCATTATCATCATCGGTGTCCAAATAATCAGGAATCGTATCGCTATCACTATCCTGATCGGTTGGATCATTATCTCCATCATAATCTTCTTCTTCTGTATTAACACCATCACCATCATCATCTACATCAATATAGTCTGGGATATTATCTCCATCACTATCCTGAGCATCAGGAGTACCATCACCATCGGTATCTGGGTTTCCATCACCATCTGCATTTGGGTTTTCATCCTCTGTAGGGATATTATCTCCATCATCATCAGTATCCAAATAATCAGGAATACTATCTGCATCTGTATTTTGAGTACTTCCAGTATTAGGATCACCATCACCATCAGGATTTGGATTTTCTTCAATAGTATTTACTCCATCTCCATCGTCATCAATATCTAAATAATCGGGAATATTATCATTATCACTATCTTGATCTATTGGATCATTGTCCCCGTCATAATCTTCTTGTACAGTATCTACTCCATCATTATCATCATCAATATCTCGATAGTCTACATTTCCTGTAAGTGGGTCTGCATCTGTATTATCCCCATCACTATCTTGCAGATCATTTGAACCATTATTCAATTCATCATTTACATCAGCTCCATCATTAGGATCTATACCTTCATAGTCATTCAACAACCCATCACCATCGGTATCCGTAAGAGAACTAGCAAAATCAAATCCAGCTTCAATAGTATCAGGAATATTATCATTATCACTATC
>CAKMZM010000119.1 GCA_929200365.1 uncultured Flavobacteriaceae bacterium
CATCAGATTTATGAGAACCCCGTATTTTTACCTATAGAATTTTCATTAAATAGCGATCTTTATATAAATTACCAGCTATAGGGATGTTTTCTGTAACTAAAGTTGTTTGATCTTTTTTAGTTTAGCTTTCCAAACATCTAGAGTTTCCTTATGCTTTTCAATATTTTTCTGCACATCTCTTACCATTGGGTTATCATCTTTGGCGTGTTTAAAGAACTGAAGATTGTTTTCTAATTGGCGTATTTCACCATTAACCTCATCAATTTTCTTACGAATAAAACTTTGTTCATTTCTAAGAGCTCGATCATCATTCTGGCCAGATAGTGTATTTAATTTATTTTCATATTTAATAAGTTCTGTTTCTTTACGCCCCAAATTAAGTTGTTGAAAGAAATTATCTAGAATTTTATTATATTCTACTTCTATGTTTTTCTTTTTATAAGGTACTCTACCAAAAGTTTTCCAGATAGCAATGTTTTCTTTTATAGTTTTAAGATCTGTCTCAGTATCTCCAGAAAGCTCTAGTTTTTTGAGAGTTTCAATATGTTCTTGTTTCTTTTCTAAAGAGATAAGTTCTTCCTTGTTAGCTTCATTTTTTTCTGCGTGAAGTCTATCAAAATAAGAATTACACGCATCTTTAAATTTTTTCCAGATTCTATCACTATCCTTTCGAGGTACATGGCCAATC
Source organism: uncultured Flavobacteriaceae bacterium (assembly GCA_929200365.1). Lineage (GTDB taxonomy): Bacteria > Bacteroidota > Bacteroidia > Flavobacteriales > Flavobacteriaceae > Aquimarina. Next base: position 689 of record CAKMZM010000119.1, read on the forward strand.
TTTTTCCAATCTGATTGAATTTTTTTCATAAGTGGAGTAATGGTAGTAAAATCATCACTATCCTTATTGTCCTCTGCAATCTTAATAAGTTCCAGTTTTTTATTTAAATTATCAAACTGGTCTTTTTTAAGTCCTTTATAAAACGTATTTTTATTACGATTAAAATCTCTTACAGCGGTTTTAAACTCACTCCAAGTTTGTTCATTTACATTAGAAGGTACTTTTCCAGCATTAAAAAATTGATCTCTCAGCACTTCAATTTCTTTTATTTTTTGCTGCCAACCACTATGATTTTTAGGATGATCTTGGCTAACTTCGATAATTTTTGCAATGATTTCTTTTTTGACTTCTAGGTTTTGTTCGTAGATTTTATCCTGATCTTTAAAGTATCTCTGACGATTTTCATGAATTTGCTTTGTTAATGCACTGAATTTTTTCCAGATAGGTTCTCTATATTCTTTTCCAACAGGCCCCAAATCTTCTTTCCACATTTTATGAAGCAACTGTAATTCTCTAAAAGCTCTATTAACATTAGTCTCTTGTGCTAATTCTGTAGCACGTTCTATAATCTTAAGTTTTTGCTCAAGGTTATGTTTAAAATCAAGATCTCTAAATTCTCTGTTTAAATGCAGAAAATCGTAAAAATTCTCAGTATGGTGATGATAAGTATTCCATACAGTATTGTATTTATCTCTTGGTATAGGACCCGCATTACGCCATCTTTCTTGAATACTTTTAAAATGATTATATGTTGTGTTTATGTTTTCGTCTACATTAAGTAAACCTTTTAATTCATCAATCAACTCTACTCTTCTTTTTAGATTTTCTTGAAGGTCTTTTTTTAGGTTTTGATAATATGAATTTCGTTTTTCTTTATAATCAAAATAGATGGAGTTAAATTCTTTTTTTATTGGTGTAGAGTAGTAGAAATCAATAATATCACCACCATCAGCTATGAACTCTTCTTTCTTTTGTTCTACTTCTTCATTAAATTTTTCATTAAACTCATTTTTGATTTCTTCAACATGTTCTCTAATTGTTTGAATCTTTTCATTTTTGACCAACTTTTGTAGTTCTTTAACTAACTCTTCTTTGTTCAAGGAATGATAATCCTTCCTTTCGATATTGTGGCGCTCTATAGTACTCTCATCCTCACTGTGCTCAGCAACAGCTTCGTTCATTTGATCTTGAATCTTATTTTCATCTTTATCTGTAGGAGTTATGGACTCTGATTCTTTTTTTTGGGAAGAAATAGTATCGATGTTCTCATCTACAGATTGTGTTGTATGTGTTACACTATCCTCCTTTACAGTAATCTCATCTAGAGTAGCACTGTTTTCTTTTGTTGTAGCATCAGAGCTTAAAGCGTCTTCTGTAGTTGTAATACTACTTTCAGACTCAGAGTCTTCTTCTATAGTATCTGTAATCTGTAAATTAATTGATGTTTCAGATTCTTCATTTTTAACAGATACTTCATCAGAACTCTCTGATTCAACAGTTTCTATATTTTTTGCTTCTAAAGTTACATCTAAAACCTTAGCCTTATTTTCTTCATTTCCGTCTGCCTTAGGCAGGTTATCATGTATAGACATTGTGTGAGCATTTTTGTTTGTCTGACTAAGATACTAACATATTAGAAAAACTCAAAGCTATTGAAAGATTTTAAGACTCTTTAAAAAAGATTTTGGGAAGAATTTTATGATAAGATGAGTTAAAGAATCACATATTCCAGATTTCCCAGGCTTTTTCAGCTTGTAATATTAGCATTTGTAATCCATTAGAAACAGTGGCTCCTTTTTCTTCTCCTTTGCTCATAAAAGTAGTTTGATCTGGATTATAAATTAAATCGTATAACACATGATTTTTGGTAATATATTTATAAGGGATGTTTGGATAGTTATGAATGTTTGGATGTGTTCCCAGAGGTGTACAGTTAATTATTAGTTTATACGCTTGTATAATATCTTCATCTAGATTGCTATAGCTTAATTCATTAAAATTAGGATTACGGGAGACAAATGTATAATCTATATTTAAATGATTTAATGCATATGCAATAGCTTTTGAAGCACCTCCTGTTCCTAGAATTAATGCTTTTTGTATTGTTTTGTTGAGTAAAGGTTTTAAAGATTCTGTAAAACCATAATAATCACTATTGTATCCTTTTAATTTTTGATCCTTACCAAATTTAATAACATTGATTGCTCCAATTTCTTTGGCTATTGGATCTAAATCATCCATATAATGAATTATTTCTTCTTTATAGGGTATGGTTACATTTAAACCTTGTATCTGAGGGTCTTTGATAACTCTTATAAAATCTTTGATTTCTGCAAGATCAAAATTGTTATATTCACAATCAAGATTTTCTTTTTCAAATTTTTCTGAAAAATAACCTTTAGAAAAAGAATAACTGATGTTTCTGCCTAATAAGCCATATATTTTTTTCATTGTGAAATTTTTAACGTCTTTTGACCATACCATTCTAACCATAAAATTATACCAATACCTATGAGAATATAAAAAATTCCTATATAGGTTTCGATAATTGTAAAATCGGGAAAATAACGATCATAATTATCTAGAATAGGATTACCCAGTGCATCGATTTGTATATTTCCTGAGGTATCAACTTTATACATTTTATTTTTCCAAGGCCAAACAACTCCCAGAGAACCTGTTATAAAACCTATAATAGCTGCAAAAGTTGCATTTTTATAATGTTTTAAGACATATCCTAAAAAATGAGATAAGGTAACTAAACCAGTTAATGATCCAAGACTAAACACAATCAGTACTTTTAATAATCGAGTTCTTTGAGGATTTTCTACAAATGAAAAATCCCAACGTATTAGATCGGCTATTGTATCATATAGTGCATTTACAGAATCAACCAGCAAAAGAACATAATTACCTAGTAAGATAAGGATAAAAGAACCTGATAGCCCAGGTAATGTCATACCTGATACACCAATAATACCACAGATAAATACAAACCAGAGGTTGTCATTTTCTTTTGCTGGAGCTAATAAACTAATACTGACTCCAACCACAATTCCCACAATGATGAGACAGATATTCCTTTTGCTCCAATCATTAAAGTCTTTTACTATATAATAAATAGAGCCAATGATCATCCCAAAAAATGCTGCCCATACATATAATTCATAATGAATAATGAGGTAATCCAGAATTTTAGAAATACTAAAATAACTAATTAGCATCCCTAAGATAAGAAGACCAAGAAATCGTCCATTTATATATCTCCAAAAACTTTTAAACCTAAAATTGATAAAAAGCTTAAATGCTTTAAAATTTATTTTTTGAAGAGAATAGATAAATTCTTCATAAAATCCAGTAACAAATGCAACGACACCACCAGAAACACCAGGGACTTTATTTGCAGCACCCATTGCAAGACCTTTAATAACAAGGAAAAGTCTATCAGTAAAGGTTCGGGTACTTTGTTGCATTGATTAGTTTGTTTTTTTTTCAGAAAGACGTTCTAAGACAAGGATTAATAGAAAACCTAGTGCTATAAAAAACAAAACCCAGATTATTTTAATATCACCATCAAACTGAGTTGGAAATATGCTTTTTTCTATAAAAGGAACTTGAAGCCCTTCTGAGTTTGTTCTCCAAGAGATTACTTTTTTCCATGGCCATAACTTATTGAGTGAGCCAATCATAAACCCAGTCAGTATAGCCAAAGTTATATTATGATGATGTTTGAACATCCAATTTAATACTTTAGAGAATAATTTTAAGCCCACTAAAGCACCAATACCCATAACCATTATTTTAGAAATGGCTTGCCACAGGATATCAAAATCCATACGCACTAATCCTTCGCGTAATTGATTAAGGATGTTAATAGCTGTTTGGTAAACACCTAAGATCAATAGTATAAACGCTCCTGATACCCCTGGTAGTATCATAGCAATGATTGCGATAAATCCACAAAACATGAGATACCAATTACTGTCTGGTGAAGCTATTGGCTCTGCTATAGTTATAAAATATGAAAGTATTGCTGCCAACAGCATAGTGATAATTACTTTTGGTTTCCAAGCTGTGATTTGCTTTCCTATATAAACGATACTGGCAAGGACTAATCCAAAGAAAAATCCCCAAAGTAATAGGGGTTCATTATTAAGAAGCCATTTTATAAGTTTTGCCAGAGAAAGGATGCTGGTCACTATTCCTAAAAAAAGAGCAGTTAAAAAGGAAAGATTATATTTTTTCCAAGAAGTTTTAAACCCTTCTTTTTTCCAAGTAGAAAAAAAACTAAGTTCTAAACCATTAATAGTTTCAATTAATTCTTCATATATGCCAGATATAAATGCAATAGTTCCTCCAGAAACTCCTGGAACTACATCTGCGGCTCCCATTGCTAATCCTTTTGCAGAGATGATAAGGTAATCCTTAAGGTTTCTTTGCATTTTTTTTGTTTTTAGTTAAAACAAATGTATGGATTTTTGCAGAAGTGATTTAAACTTTTTTCAATTCGCTATAAGAATGTTTTTTTTTAATTTAATTGAAGTTGTTTTTCTTACTTCAGAGTAGCGATACGAAGTAATAAAAAGATGAAAATTGATCCCAAAAAACAACCATTTTTTACCAGAATCAAAAAGGTTTAAATCATTTCGATGTAATCTAATAGAAAAAAATAGTTTTTTATAATTATTGATACTCAGAAATAATGTTTCTAACAAGAGTAAGATTAAAAATATTTTCGAAAAGTTCCTCTAAAACAATATGATATTCATAATCAAGATTCAGTGCTTTTCTTATATGATACTCACCTTTTTGATGATCTTGTAGTTCATAATATAAACCAGCAAGTCTATATTGAATTTCTGCATTATCGGGATAAAATTCAATGGCTTGATATAAATTTTGTATTGCAGCATTTGGTTCTCCAATAGATCTAAGGATGTCAGAACGATTTAACCATGTTTCTAATTCATAATTTCCAAGTTCAATAGCTTTTCTGTATCCTCGTTCAGCTTCTTCAAAAAATGAAAGCCTATTATTTATTTTTGCGTAACGTTTCCAGTATAAGACATTTTCACTATCAATATTTATAGCTTTATTAGTATAGTATAATGCTTTTTGATAATCACGTTTACGTAAATAGAAATCGGTAATAGCTATCCATCCTTTATCCAATAATGGATCTTCATGTACAGTTTCTGAGTAGTGTTGAATAGCTAGGTCATCTGAACCTAATTTTTCATAACATTTACCTATTCTAAGCAAGGCAAAAGAGGTAGGGTCATCTAGCTCTAGTGTTATTCTATAGTTTTCTATAGCTTCACTATGCCTTTTTAGTTTTTCTAATACTTTCCCTTTTTCAAGATACGCACCAATAAAATATTCATCACTTATGATTGCAAAATCAAATGCGGCAAGTGCTTTTTCATATTCTTCTAAATCAAAATATTGTTTGCCAACCTGATGCCAAGCTATTTCGCAATATGGATTTTTATTTAGAAACATGTTTAAATACTCGATAGCTTCTTCATGTTGCTCTAGGAAATCAAAACAATATATTACATTGTATAAAGCAGAATAATCCTGATCATCTGCTTCTAGGCATTTCATAAAATTGATTTTAGCATTTTCAAAATCATCCATAAAAAGATATTCCATTCCAATAAGAGAATATACATCGGCAGGATCATTGGTATAATTAAGTGCCATTATTAATAACTCAATAGCTCGTATGTGATTGTTTTGTTTAGAAAGAATATTAGCCTTTTGGATATAGATTTCTTCATTTTCAGGCTCTATGGCATGTAGTTGAGCCAAAAGATTGTCTGCTTTGTCTAAACGATTTTCAAAAACGAGAACTTCGACTTGTAGTAGTTTAAGGTTAATAGATGACGGATGTTGAGAAAGACCTAAAGAAATTGCTTTTTTTGCTTTAGCAATTTTTCCTTTTTCTAAATAGTGATGAATAATAGATTCAAATTCATCTGAATCAAAAAATTTAATATCATTGGATCTCAACATCGATTCATATCGAGTAATCGAGAAATTATTTTCTTCTTCTTCGTGGTTAAATCTCATACACGTTGATTAAAGATGCTCAATAAATCATACAAGTTAATGTAAGTATCTTATTTATCTTTCTCAGCAAACGAAAGTACCTAATAATTACATTATTTAATCTATTTTTGCATTATTGATTTTCTCGGTATTAAAATTACAAATGAAATTGGATAACTAAACTTCAAAAACCAATTGTTTTTAACAAACTAATTAACAAAATACGTACCATTATATAGATAATGATGAAGAGTTTTTCTTTTTTTAAGCTGTTGTGTGCTAATGGATTTGTGAGGATAACGAATAGTATATTAAAGATACGATTTTTTTTTGATACAATTTTAATGATTATCGTTTAAATTTTGATGTCTTGTATTTGATTTAAAACATTAAGAATGATTTGGCATCCTTCTTTGATTTCTTGTTCAGATATTGTGAGTGGTGGTGTTATACGCACTGCAAGTGGCTCAAAAAGTAGCCAGAATAAGATTAACCCATGATCCTGACACTTTACTATAATTTGATTTGTTATTTCGGCAGAAGGAGTTATGAAAGCTAGCATAAGACCTACTCCTCTTATTTCTTTGATTAATGGATGAATCAACATTGACCTGAAGAGTTTTTCTTTTTTTAAAGTAGCTGCCATTACGTCACTTTCAGTTATTTCCTGTAATGTAGCCAAAGCGGCGGAGGCAATAACAGGATTTCCTCCAAATGTTGTAATGTGACCTAGTTTGGGATTATCTTGAAGTTGATCCATCAGTATTTTAGAAGTTGTAAAAGCTCCTATCGGAAGCCCACCACCCATTCCTTTGCCCATTACAATAATATCAGGTACAATCTCATGATTCTGAAAACCAAATAATTTACCAGTTCTACCAAAGCCTGGTTGTATCTCGTCAAGGATTAATAATGCTCCAACTTCTTTACATTGCTTTTTTATTTTTTTTAAATATTCGTTTTCAGGTTCGATAAATCCCGCTCCTCCTTGTATGGTTTCTAAGATAACAGCTGCTGTTTTGACTGTAATTTTTTTTATATCTTTTTCATCATTAAAAGTAATAAAAGCAGTATCAGGAATCAGTGGTCTAAATGCTTGTTTACGTTCCTCGTACCCCATTACACTCATTGATCCCATGGTATTACCATGATAAGCTAGTTTTGCTGCAATAATCTGACTTCGACCTGTTACTCTTCGAGCTAACTTTAAAGATCCTTCAATAGCTTCGGTTCCTGAGTTGGTTAAGTATGTTTTTTCTAATGGGTATGGTAAGTGAGAGGCTAAAAGCTTAGTGAGTTCTACAGCGGGTTTTTGTATGTATTCACCATATACCATAACATGTAGATACTTATCTAATTGATTTTTTATTGCTTCAATAACTCTGGGATGTCTATGCCCGAGACTACAAGCAGATACACCTGCGGCAAAATCAAGATATTTTTTACCATTGGTTGAGTAGATATAAGAACCTTCAGCATGTGATATTTCTATAGCTAAAGGATGTGGAGTAGTTTGTGCCTGATATTTAAAAAAATCCTGTTTCAAACCTCTCATATTGCTATTTGATAATTCTGTTATTTAGAAACCAATCGGTACTTTTGGCAACTTAAAAAACAATATTAATTTTCTACTTTAGTACTATCTTTCATTTTTTCTTTTGGGTATTGTAAAGTAGTAACTGTTATACTATCTCTTTGTTTGGCTGAGCGGGTGAGATTGGGATCAATATAAGATGTTTTTTCTTTCTTTTTAGAAGGAGTAGAGTTCAGCTGCTCATTAGTTTCTTTAAGTTCGGCATCCTTAAGTTCTTGTTCTAGTAATCTAGAGCCTTCAGATTTATTATCTTCTAAACGTTTTATAGTTTCTTCATCAAAAAAATCTACTTCATCTTTTGGTAATGGTATTCCTGTTATTTTGGTGAGTTTTGGAGGTGATTCTCCTCTAAATAAATCAGCCTTACTAATAATACGTTCATCACCACGCCAATGAAATCCCGAGAGTTCACGAGCATTTTCTGGTAAATCAATTTCACGATATAAGGTACCATCTACATTTTGGTAGTAGTATACATCTTCTATTTCTCTATTGTTTAATAATAATTTAATAGAACTAGAGAGTACTTTATTAATACCAATAAGTTTTAACTCACCTTCACTTTCTCTTTGGTAAAATATAGTTTCTGTGTTTTTATCGATATCAACCTGATAGATTTCATTTTCTTTAAATAATCCATAAAGTATTTGACCTTTTACTTGGTTATATCCTGCCTTAAGAGTGTCTTCCTGAATCAGAAATGCATTTTGATATACAATAAGTGAATCTAATTTTTCTGTTTTTGTATTAGAGACAATTTTTATAGTATCTCCAGTCATTTGATTTTTTTGTGCCCAAATAATTGGTTGTCCAATCATTTTGGTATATCCCGTGATCTGATCTACATTGATAGAGTCACTTTTACCACTCATGTTACTCTTATAGATTCTTACATCATAGAAACCATTCATTATTCTGTGTTCAGGTTTACCAGTAACCATAAGTGTATCACTGTGAATAAAAATAGAATCTTTTTCCTGCAAAGTAGCTGCAAGTGCTCTCTGTGTAATAAAAACAGAATCTTTTTCTTTAAAAACTTCTGCATAATGGCCAGTAATCACAGAATTATTGGCTGTATCTAATACTCTAATATTGTTGGTAGCTGATGCAAACTGATTTGCACTATTATAAAAAATGCTGTCTCCAAAAACAGTACGTTTGTCATAGTCAATTCGGGCATTTTTAATAGCATATCCAGTTTTTATTTTTGTGTCATAAAACCCTCGTTCACAATATAAAGTACTCTCTTTACCTTTAACTGTTGATGGCCCATATAAGTAAGCATGACCATCTTCTGTATAATAATCTAATCTTTCAGAATCTACCGTGTTTTCTGGATTTACAATTTTCACTTTTGTATTGAATGAATATTGCTTTCGATCCATAAAATACCGTCCGATTTTACTGGTTAATGTATTTGAAGAGTCTTTTACAGTTCCTCCACTACGATAGTAGGCTTGTTGTCTTAATCGATCAAAAAATAAAGTATCTGTGCGTAATGTGTTAGAAGGAGTTTCCATAAATACATTATCGCTGGCATAGGCAAATTGAGTATTGCCATTATATTCTGCATACTTACTGGTCATAGTAAGTGTATCTCCTTGTTTTATGATTACATTGCCTAAGGCTTTCACAAATTTATCTTTCCCATAGTGAATGGCTTGATCACACCATATTTCAATGCCTTCATGTTGCATGTATACCTGTTTGTCTACTTTTGCCAAAATTGTAGCACCAGGAAATCTTTCTTGATTTTTTATGGTACGATCTGATTGAATCTTAATTTGTTTTCCTTCCTGAGCAAATGTGACTAGAGAAAATAAAAAGATTAGTGTTGTAAAAAAAAACTTATTTTTCAAGGATTTCAGATTTGTATGCAAAATAACGAAATTTGTACCTAATGATTGTTTTAAGTGCCAATAAAATAAATAGGATTTCCAGATATGATAAATACTTAGATATTTTGTAGTTGTTGCAAATGTAAATGAGTATGATGGTTGTTAGTTAGCTCTTTTCTTTTTTATAAACTCTGGTTTACTCTCTGTTTTGGAATTTATTATAGCATAAAACTCTTACATCCAACCTTTCATTTTGGAAAAATCTGTATTTTCTTACTTGGCGGTAAGGGTATAATTAAATTCTCTACTTTCTGAAAAACTATTATTTTAAGAGTCATTAAGGTATTTCAAATTATTCAAAAATCCCAATATGTTGATAATTTGAAGCATATTCAGAATTTTAAACTACATACTTCTGGTTCGCATTGGATTTAAATAACTTCTATTTCAAAATAGGGGTTAAAGCCTTAGTAATGTGGTTTTACTTTGAAAATCACCTACTGTAATTTGTTTTTTTAGCTAAACAAAAAACAACTATATTTTACTTGAGAAGTTTTAAAACAGAAATGCTATAAAAGGAATCTTTTTTATAGCAAAGGCAATAGATAAAAGAAATTTTTCAAGCTTATTTTTCAATAAGTGTTTATGCTTTTATATATTTATAACATAACAAACAACGATGTAGTGCATGAGAACAAGATTATTTTTATTTTTATTTTTTATAACTCATTTTTTTTATTCACAGGTAGATAGGAATTCTATATTAGGATTGGCTAATGTTATTACTGCTGAAATGAATGGTATTGTAACTCCTAATGAAGGATCAATAGTGTATAATACTACAGATGATAAAATATATTATTGGGATGGGATAAGGTGGGTTGCTGCAAATGAATCAGCATCAGATGGAGATGTAAAGTTTAGTGTTGTTACGACTGATCATGGAGGATGGTATATTTTAGACGGTCGCAGTATTGCAACACTTTCGACTACTGCTCAAGCGGTTGCCACTAGTTTAGGGTTTGCTACAAATTTACCCGATGCAACAGATAGAGTTTTAAAACATCCTGTAGGAGGAGAAAATATAGGAGATACAGGAGGGCAAGCAAATACAACATTAGTCCAAGCAAATTTACCTAATGTTAACTTTACAGGAACGACTAATACTACAGGGAATCATAG
>CAKMZM010000120.1 GCA_929200365.1 uncultured Flavobacteriaceae bacterium
TAAGTTTAATTTTTAATTATTAATTATTGTATGGAAGAAAATAACAATTTTACAGAAGTAACTTCACAAAGTTGGGGTTCCCGAATCATGGAGTCTATCAAGTCGGTCATTTTTGGGATTGTATTGTTTTTGGCTTCGTTTATTGTTTTATGGTGGAACGAAGGTAGAACGATCAAGGTCACCGAAGGGCTTAACGAAGGCGCCAGTTTGGTAACTAATATCAGTGCCAAAGGAGTTAATCCCGAAAACGAGGCTAAACTAGTATATTTAACCGATAGTATTCTTACAAAAGATATGCTCACAGATGATGAGTTTGGTGTTGCAGTAAATGCTCTTAAACTAAATCGTGTAGTAGAGGTATACCAATGGAAAGAGAAGGAAAGTTCTGAGAAAAAGAAAAAAACAGGTGGAGGACAAGAAACCATTACCACATACGATTATTCTAAAGAATGGAGTACAACACTTATTGATTCTGATAAATTTAAAAAGGCTAAAGGGCATAGAAACCCACGAGTATTTGTCTATGAGCCTTATAGTGAAAGTGTGAAAAAATCATTTATTGGTGATTTTCAAGTGTCAGATGGTTTATTGTCTAAAATAAGTAATTATGAAGAATACCCAATAAACGAATCTAATCTCAGTAAATTACTTAATGAAGGTACATTAATAAAAGAAAAAAACGCTTCGGGTAAGTTGATCACAAAAATTTATATAGGAACAGGAGACAAAACCAATCCCAAGATAGGAGATACAAAAGTTTATTTTAAAGTTATAAACCCTTCGATATATAGTATTATTGCCAAACAAATGAGTAATACTTTTGAAAAATATACGACATCAAACGGTACCAATATAGAACTTATTAAAGCAGGAAAAGCATCACCCGAACAGATGTTTGCACAAGCACAAGAGAGTAATACTGTGATGGGGTGGGTATTACGCGGTGTTGGTTTTCTTATGATGTTTATAGGTATAAAAATGGTACTTAATCCTCTGGTGGTTTTGGCCGATGTTATTCCTTTTTTAGGCACTATTCTTGGATCAGGGGCAGCCATTATAGCAGGTGTTTTAGCTTTTTGTCTTTCGTTTTTAACTATTGCCATAGCCTGGATTTTTTATAGACCAATTTTAGGAATCTCGTTGCTGGTCATTGCTATAGGAGCATTTGCACTATTTTATATGAGAGCTGCTAAAAAGAAAAAACAGAAAGAGTTATCTATTATTCATAACAAAAATTAATAAAAATTTATTTTGAAATTATTAACGTTTAACTGCTTTATTTTGGCAGCGTTATTAAATCGAGACGTTTTAGCTAGATTTTTATTCAAAACTTGTTTATTGGGTAAAAAAGCCTGATTCCTCATACTAACTTACGTTAATAATTAAAAAAATAGTGTAAGCTTAGCTATAGTTGCACAACTGTTTATCGAGACCAGAGATAAATTATCTTATCCCAAATTGATAAGAAATGTATTCTCTGGTCTTGCTAAATTTGAAGTTGATTTATCTTTACTCTGGTTTCTATAAACATATCGGTAAATGTCCTTTTTATCTGATACTAGTGATTTTTGTTACTTTATATTGGGAAATAGAGTTTAAAATGTAGAATTTCGTGATTCTAAAATATAAAAGGATATGAATTCAGAAATAAGAAGCCTTGAACCAGAAGAGATATGGGATAAATTTGCAGATCTTAATGCAGTTCCTAGGCCTTCAAAAAAAGAAGAGCGCGTTATTGCATTTATAAAAAATTTTGGAGAATCCTTAGGGTTACCTGCCGAGGTAGACAAGGTAGGCAATGTTCTTATCAAAAAACCAGCTACCACAGGAATGGAAGGTCGCAAAACGGTGGTAATGCAATCTCATCTCGATATGGTGCACCAAAAAAATGCAGATACCAATTTTGATTTTGATACCCAGGGCATAGAAATGTATATTGATCAAGACTGGGTAAGAGCAAAAGGAACAACGCTGGGAGCAGATAATGGATTAGGAGTAGCCACTATTATGGCAGTTCTCGAATCTACAACTATTGCACATCCTGCTATCGAGGCACTATTTACCATCGATGAAGAAACCGGGATGACAGGTGCTATGGGATTAGAAGGAGGATGGTTACAAGGAGATATACTTTTAAACCTGGACACCGAAGAAGATGATGAAATTGGAGTGGGGTGTGCCGGCGGAATTGATGTTACAGCAAAAAGAAGATACAAAGAAGAACCGGTTGCAGAGGGTAAAGTAGCATATACAATTGCTGTAACAGGACTTAGTGGCGGCCATTCTGGTATGGATATTCATAAAGGATTAGGTAATGCCAATAAAATAATGAACAGACTGTTATTTGATGGTTTTGATAATTTTGGCTTACAGGTTAGCGAGGTAAAAGGAGGAAGCCTGCGCAATGCCATCCCAAGAGAAAGCTTTGCAATAGTTGTAGTAGATGCAGTGCAGGCAAAAGCTTTTGAATTCGAAACAGAAGCGTTGTCAAAAACAATACAGCAGGAACTTTCTGTTACCGAACCTGATCTTACTATAGAAATTAATACTACAGATTTACCAGCGCAAGTAATGGAGTTAGGTGTACAGGAAGGAGTAATAAAAGCATTATATGCTGCACATAACGGGGTGTATACTATGAGTGCCTCGATCCCTGATCTGGTAGAAACTTCTAATAATATTGCCAAAATAACAATAGGAAATGGAGAGGTTACTATCGAATGCCTTACCCGTAGTAGTGTAGAATCTTCTAAGTTGGATCTGGCAAATAAATTAAGAGCTACTTTTGAGTTAATAGGCTGTGAAGTAATCACTAGTGGAGATTATCCAGGATGGGCTCCTGATATGAATTCTTCAATCTTAAAAGTAATGGACGAATTGTATCAAAAACTTAATGGCGAAAAAGCACACATAGCAGCCTGTCACGCAGGATTAGAATGTGGTATTCTGGGGCAGAACTATCCTAATATGGAAATGATATCTTTTGGGCCAACAATCCAGGGAGCACATTCGCCAGATGAGCGGGCCAGTATCTCATCGGTACAAAAATACTGGAAGTTTGTAAAAGAGATTTTAAAAGAGATTCCCAAAAAACAGGAAGCATAAAGATTGAATGATAAATATCATAAAAGAGTCTATATACCTGTTTTTATCTTAAAATCAAAGTAGTTAGAGCAAAAGCTGCTGATATGAATAACACAGAAATTAAAATACGGCGACTAGAGTTATCAGACCAGTTACAATTGACAAAACTTGCCGATAATAGCGATATATCAAATAATTTAAGAGACTCTTTTCCTAATCCTTATAAAGAAAAAGATGCACAGTCTTTTATATATATGACATTACAACAAAACCCTGTAACAAGCTTTGGGGTAGAATATAATGAAAACCTTTGTGGGGTTATATCACTGATACTACAAACAGATATCTATAGAAAATCTGCAGAAATAGGGTATTGGATAGGAGAGCCCTATTGGGGAAAAGGAATTGCTACACAGGCTGTAAGTCAGATTGTGAAATATGGATTTGAAACATTAAACCTGATCAGAATATATGCAGGAATAATTGAATACAATACAGCTTCAATGAGAGTCCTCGAAAAAAGCGGATTTAAAAAAGAAGGTATATCCTTAAAAGCAATTAGTAAGAAGGATAAAATTTGGGATGAACATAGGTATTATATCCTAAATAAAACGATGTAGAGGTATGCTATTGCTATTACAATAGTGAAGAAAATATGATTAATTAAATTATAAAAATGAAAGTAATCGAGATTGAACTCAATAAAAGAATATTGGATTACTGAACAAAGTAAAGGTATAGACTATTCTTATGCTTTTCAATTAGCAACATTTTTGAAAGAAGCGTCCAAACCAAAAGGTTGTATGGTAGCATTTTTTAAAGCACTAAAACAACGAAGTGTGTAATTAAAAAATATCGAGGGTTGCAACCCTCGATATTTTTTAATTTTGATATTTTGTTAGGAATTATTTTTTCTCTTCTTCCTGCTTTTGAATACTTACCAGTTCTAATTCAAAAATAAGATCGGTATTAGGAGGGATTCCTCGATTCCCTTTTTCACCATAAGCAAGGTGAGAAGGGATAAAAATTACAGCTTTGTCACCTACTTTCATTTTTTGTACCCCTTCTTTAAAACCAGGGATCATTTTTGCATCAGGAGAATATGGCATTGGCATTGGAGCATATCCTTGAGGATGTGCCGCTCTACGTTCATCAAAAATCCCTAACTCTTTGGCTTTTTCAGCAATATTAGTGTCAAAAACTCTACCATCTGTAAAGTATCCTGCATAATTTATATTCACAACTTCAGTTTGCTTGGGTTGTTGTCCGTCTCCTTGATTTATAAACAAAATTTCAAGACCACTTTCTAATTTTGTAGCAGTTCCTTTTAGTTCACTAAACTTTGCGGCAATAGCTTCATTACGCTCTTTTTCTATACGTTCTTTTTCAGCTTTTTCTTCTTCAAGAATTTTTAGCTTGTTTGTAAACGCAGTTTCTGTATCAAAAGCTTTAGCATCAGATCCTTTACGAATGATATTAACCTCCATCATTTTTATTTCTGTTTCTGGTTTGTCTCCAGATACCGTTTTTGTAACACCAATACTATCAATAATATCTTGACCTAAAACAATTTCTCCAAAAACGGTATGTTTTCCGTTTAACCAAGGAGTTTCTTTTAGAGTGATAAAAAATTGACTACCATTGGTAGCTGGACCAGAATTAGCCATCGATAAGATTCCTTTTGATTTATGAGTAAGTGAATCCACGATCTCATCAGGAAACTTATATCCAGGATCTCCACTACCAGTACCTAATGGATCTCCTGTTTGGATCATAAAATCTTTGATGACTCTATGAAATATAATTCCGTTATAATACTTTTTTCCTATATAGGTGCTATCGACCATAGTGTTGGTTCCTTCTGCAAGAGAAACAAAGTTAGCAACTGTCATAGGAGTGAGGTTATAGTGTAATTTTGCCACCGCAGTACCTTTGTTTGTAACGATTTCAGCATAAATGCCTTCTTGTAAATCTGGATATTTTTCGTTACAACTGTTAAAGGCTAATGTAATAATAGCTAGGAATAATAAATTTAATTTTTTCATTGTTAATAATTAATTTTGTGTTGTTGATTCTTTTGTAATTGTGTTAAGAGTTACTTCTGCTATTAACGGAATATTTGTACCAATCTTATGATCATCTCCATAATATCCATACGCTTGATATGAAGGAAAAAGAAATGTTACCATTTCGCCTTGCTTCATAAGCTTTAATCCTTCTCTAAGACCTAGAAAAAGTTCTTCTTTATCAATACGATATGTAATTGTATCTAATTCTTGTTGTGAATAAATTAGAGTACCACCTAAATCTTTTACATTATAATTGAAGGTTACAATATCCCCAAATTGTGGTTTGATATTAGAAATGGTATCTTTTTTAGTATAAAAATACCAGAAACCTGTTTCTGAGGTGATATAAGTATTGATAGAGTCTTCGTTAATAATTTTTTGAATTCTAGCTTCTTCTCTTGCTGCAAGTTCTTTATTACGGTTAATAGATTCACTTATAAAAGAACCAGATTTAATACTTACTGGTTTTCGTGCTTCAGGTGTTTTACAAGAAGAGAATAAAAAAAGAAGACAGAGCGTGTGAAGGGCTAATCTCATTGATTCAGGACTTTTTTATAAGTTGGCAAGATACTAATAAATTTTTCAACAGTATTAGATAATGAGAGATTACTTCTCCCGCCAGCTGCATTATGATGCCCCCCACCTTCAAAGTGATTCCGTGAGAATTCATTTACCGAGAAGCTCCCTTTAGAACGTAAAGAAATTTTAATAATCCCTTCTCCTTTATTTTCAATAAAGATTGCTGCGAATTTGATTCCTTTTATTGATAGTCCAAAATTCACAAAACCTTCAGTATCCCCTTTTTTGAAATTATGTTGATCTAGTTCTTTTTGTGAAATCGTAATAAATGCGGTCTTATATTCGGGTAATACTTTTAAGTTATTTAAAGCAATACCTTTTAATTGAATTTTTGAAAGCGTATTGGTGTCATAGATGTTTTCATGAATCTCTGTATTATCAGCTCCCTTATCAATCAGATCTGCTATTACCCTATGAGTAATACTTGTTGTGGATCTATATCTAAAAGAGCCAGTATCTGTCATTACTCCAACATAAATACAGGTGGCAATTTCTGGAGTGATTTTATCCAGATCATTTAATTTTTCTATAAAATGATATATCATTTGGCAGGTAGAGCTCATATTAGGGGCACTATAAGTAATTTCTGCATAAGTATCGGGTTGCTGATGATGATCAATCATAACAAAGGCAGCTTCGGCTTTTGCCAAAACGTGCTCCATATCACCGCTTCTGGAAAAATGATTAAAATCTAAAGTAAAAATAAGATCTGCTTTTTCAATTTTGGTTAAGGCAATTTTGGTATTACTGTCATACTTAAGAATAGTGTGTTCACCTGGCATCCACTTTAAAAAAAGAGGATAATCATTTGGTGTTATAACCGTAACATCATGTCCGAAAGAAATAAGATAGTGATATAGTGCCAAACTAGAGCCTATAGCATCACCATCAGGGTTTTTATGGGTTACAATTACAATATTTTTTGAAGAAGAAAGGAGTCTTCTTATCTTGATTGTTTCATTAGTATTCATAGGTCAGCGAAGATACAATAAATAATATTTTAGTAATATTAGAGTAATTAATTTTGTTGAGTTATTATATTTGATAATTATGAGACATATTGATAGTATTTTTGTTGTATTTTTTTGTGTGATTCAATTATCTTTTTCGCAAGATAAAGTGTCATCATCTGATTTTGTTATAGCTTTCGGAAGCTGTAATAAGCAGAACAGCCCTCAGCCATTTTGGAATGAAATCTTAAAAAATACACCTGATCTATTTATCTGGGGAGGAGACAATATCTATGCTGACTCTGATAATATGGCCAAAATAAGAAGTGATTATGCACTACAAAACAGCAATCCTGGTTATCAAAAATTAAAAAAAATAGTTCCTGTAATGGCTACTTGGGATGATCACGATTATGGTAAAAATGATGCAGGAGTAGAGTGGCATAAAAAAAAAGAGAGCCAACAGTTATTTCTAGATTTTTTGGAAGTTAAAAAAGAAGCTCCTTTAAGAGTTCAAGGTGGTGTATATACTTCAAAAGTTTTTGAAATTGAAAAAGGAAGCGTAAAAGTAATCGTTTTGGATACCCGATATTTTAGATCTGCTTTAAGAAAAAGTACAGAAGAAGGAAGACGTTATGAGCCCTATGAGAATAATGAAGGAACTGTATTAGGAGAAGTGCAATGGAAATGGTTCGAAAAAGAACTAGCATCTAATTATTCTGATTTTGTTATTATTGTAAGTAGCATTCAATTATTGTCATCGGAACATGGTTTTGAGACTTGGGGAAATTTTCCTCATGAAATAAAACGATTAAATAATATACTGATAACTAAAGGAGTGAGAAATGCTATAGTGCTTAGTGGAGATCGACATATTTCTGAATTTTCAATGACTAAGATAAAAGGACTTAAGTACCCGTTAATTGATTTTACATCCAGTGGTTTAACGCATTCATATACTGAATACAAAGGAGAATCTAATAAATACAGAATTGGCAGGGTAATCACAACTCCAAGTTTTGGAGTGTTAAAATTTGATCTTGATTCTTATACTGTAACTATGCAGATTCGAGGT
The DNA here is from genome assembly GCA_929200365.1 of uncultured Flavobacteriaceae bacterium. Classification (GTDB taxonomy): domain Bacteria; phylum Bacteroidota; class Bacteroidia; order Flavobacteriales; family Flavobacteriaceae; genus Aquimarina. Next base: position 7,758 of record CAKMZM010000120.1, read on the forward strand.
GAAAATAATGTCGTATTACAAGAGTTTAAACGACAATATCCTAAAAAATAGATGTTGAAATGTAATTGTTGAATGTACTTTTCTTTACTATAAAAATAAGAGTCCTATCTATTCAGATGTAAATAATTGATTCTTAGCAAAGCTTATTTCATATAATAATTCTTGTTTTTGATGCTTTTATATATATTTTTGCACAAAATTTTAAAAATCGAGGTTTTATATACCTAAGTAATAATTTGAAATACTTCTGATCAGAAGAGGTATTAGATAACAAAAACATACAATGGCAACAAACAGAACTTTTACAATGCTTAAACCAGATGCGGTAAGAAAAGGATACATTGGAGGAATTATTGAGCAAATTACTGCTTCAGGATTTAGAATTGTAGCAATGAAATTAACTCAACTTACTACAGATGATGCTGCAGCATTTTATGCGGTTCATAAAGAGCGTCCTTTTTATGGAGAATTAGTAGAGTATATGACAAGTGGTCCGATTGTAGCGGCTATTTTAGAAAAAGAAAATGCTGTAGAGGATTTCAGAACCTTGATAGGCGCAACAAATCCAGAAGAGGCCGCAGAAGGAACTATTCGTAAAAAGTATGCTACTTCTATTAGTGAAAACGCTGTGCACGGTAGTGATAGTGATGAAAATGCTGCTATTGAAGGAGCTTTTCATTTTGCAGGAAGAGAGCAATTCTAAAAAGATATATTTCTTATTACAAAAAAGCTGTCTGTATATACAGACAGCTTTTTTGTGTTTTATAGATTATACTTTTTCTTTTATTTTTTTAGGAATACCATCTTTATGAAGTAAAATTCCTACGGTTTTCATTCTAAAATAGGCTTCAGACATATAAAGATATCCATGTTGAGCTCCTTTAATACCCCATGAGTTTTTGATCTTATAATACGTTTTTCCTTTTTTATCAACGCCTTTACCAACTAAATGCATTAAGTGATCATCTGTAGTATTGTAGTTTTCGAATTCTTTTTGTCGAGATTTGGGAGTTACTTTTTCTTCTTCAATGTATTCTTTAAATGCATCTTTACGTTCTTTCTTATAAGTTAGAATTGCTAAGCCACTTTTTTGAGAAAACCCTACTTCACTTACATCTCCGTCCCAAGCTACAGTATACCCTTCTTTTAAGGCATGATCAACGACTTGTTGTAACTCATCAAGCGAGATATTATGATATATACCATTAGAGAAATTATCTGGGATTTCCAGAATAAAATCACTATTCATGGGATGATGGTTAAAAGAGGTTAGTGTGATGTAATTATTTGCATCAATCCCAAGTTCTTTGGCAAACTCAATAGGAGTATAGGTTTTGTTATTATATGTAAAAGTATCAGGTCTTTCTCCAAGATAGATATCTAACATTGCTTCATAACTTTTCCACCAGTTTTTAGAAAGAATTTCATGTTTCACAGCATTATCAACCATATTGGTTAATAGTTTAATTAATTCACTATGATCATGACGGTCTGCGGTACTTCCAGCAAAACCTGTATACATTTGATTAGGAACTATTCCGTGTTTATGAATAGATTTTATAACATCATGTGCAAGTGCTCCTTCACTAAATTGAGCTTTACCTTGTCGTAGTATATAATTTCTGGCTTTATCGGTGTATGTATTTCTAACCTGAAATAATTCTGATAAATCGTGAACACCGTGTCCTAGTCTAGCAATTTCTGACTCGATATAAGAGGTGGTAGAAAAACTCCAGCATGTACCTGTTTTTCCTTGACTAATAACTGGGTTGCATTGAAGAGATATTTGATCTGTGATACTATAATCAGGATGTGTTTCTTGCGCATATCCTATAGATAAAAATAGAAACATGCAATTAATAAAAAAGAGTTTTTTCATTTTAGTTATATGATTTGTAGGCGATGAAGGTACAAGAAAATAGATAAAAAAGGAAAACTCAACTTAAAAAAATAAAGCGGTTATTACCAAAAAATTCTAAAACTAATATTAGGAGTAATCCCTAGTGATAATATGTCAGAATTGATAAACTGGTTATTAAGGGAATTTGTTGTTCTAAACTCTCGATTTAGTACATTCTTTTTGTTGTATATATTTAGAACAGAGAGCCCAATACGATATTTTATATTGGGGTTGTACCCTATTTTAAAATTATAAATAGCAGAGAAATCTAACCTGTGGTATTCTGGAAGATTAGTACTGTTAATCTCATCAAATTCTAAGATTACGATTTCACCACTTTCATCTACTCCAGATACATTGGTATAAGCTTTACCTGTATGCCAAATCCACCCTAGGGAGAATTGAAAATTATTAAGCTTATAAAATTGAGACCATTTTACGGTATGTTCAATATTCCAATTACCAGGAAAAGATTCGTTGTTATTAATACCTTCAAATGTATTACGGGTATTGATATAAGAATAACTAACCCAGGTTTTGTAGTTTTTAAATCTTTTTTTTAGAAAAAGATCGATCCCAAAAATTCTACTTTCTCCTACATGGTGAACATTGTCTATGGGGTTAATAAAACCTGCGGTTAATGTAGTAATATCTTCGATTTGTTTATAATACCCATCGATATCCAGATACCATTTGTTTTTTCTAAAACTGCTTCCCAATGTAAATTGATAACTGCTAATCACGGGAAATTGCTCATTGTTTGCCAATGTCCAGACTTGATTTTCAAGAGATAAGTCACTCACGACAGATTCTTGTATCTGACTGGTCGATTGACTTCTGTATTCTAGACTAGTATTGATTTCCCAATTTTTGGTAATATATTTTTGAGCAAATACTCGAGGTTCGATATACGTTTTGTTGAGTTCTGCATAAAAATTGAAACGTAAGCCAGCCGAAATATAAAAGTTTTTTGGATTATCAAATGTGTATTCTGCATATGCTGCATGTGTATTTAAAAAACGATCATCTTCATCCAGAATTAACTCATAACTTGGGGTTGCAGTAACAAAAGCATATCTAATTGTATTGTTAGATAATTGATAACCACCAGAAATGTTTTGATATTTTGATAGTTTATAATTTAACCCAAGTTCTGCGCCATAATCTCCCACAGTATTTTTCTTACTTTCAATTTCGGTGATTGCTCCAAGGTTTCTGGTAATGAATTGATAATTTAAAAGGTATTTGGTGTAATATCCACTTACTTTAGTATTAAAAGTATTATTGTAGGTATGGCTCCATTTAAAATTATATCCTTCATTCTCTGTTGTAAGATCATCATTAAAGGATTCGATAGCATCACTTCTTCTAAAATCTAGGTCATTTTTACTATAAATCGTGTTAATTGCAATTTTGTCACTATCTGAAGGTTGTAGAATTAAATTTGCATTATAGTCTATATAGAAAAAATCACTGCTCTCATTATTAAGGGCAACAGTCTCGGCAATTTTAGTATTCTGAAAAACACGATCAGAGAGTTGTTTATAGGTAAATGTTTCTAAAGCATCGGTGTATGATCTTCTCCCTGATACCTGAACTGATATTTTATCTCGTATGATGGGGATATGTGCTACCATATCTGCGTTGATCATATTAAAACCAGCTCCACCAGAAAAACGTTCTGCAATTTG
>CAKMZM010000121.1 GCA_929200365.1 uncultured Flavobacteriaceae bacterium
TGATATTATACAGGTATGTTTTTCTATTTTTTTGATCACGAGTTCAATATAAAAACTGCCTGAAAAGTATTTGGTTGGTTATTTTTGCTAATCAGACAGTTTCAATTTTGGAGTATTAGATTTTAATATCCTCTAACATTTCCGCCAGAGTTATCTGTTTCAGATACTTTCTCTGGTTTTCCGTAATATACAACATCTGCACCACTTGTTGCTTTTCCTGTAAACTCATTTTTTGCATGAATTTTAATAGAAGCGCCACTTGTTGCTTTTGCTTCAGATATCAAACTTAGTAAATCTTCTGCACGAATATCTGCCCCACTTGTTGCATTTGCCTTGTGATTATTTACTTTTCCAGTAAGATCCATCATAGCTCCGCTGGTAACAGAAGTGGTTATTGTTTCTGCTTTTACTTTTAATTTAATATCTGCACCACTGGTAGCGCTAAGATCAAGATTTTTTTGAACAACGGCTTTTTCAGAGGATATGCTGGCACCACTATTTACATGTACTTTATTGATTTTATCATAAGATACAAATACATTTTTTTCGTCGGCGTAGTATATGTTTTCATCAGAGGTAACATATAGTGTACTACCATCTACATACACTTCGATATGATCGTGTAAGTTTTTATTGGCTTCTACAATTACTTTTTTGTCAGAACTATCTACTAGAATAACATCCAGACCTCTACTTGCTTTAACAGCATTAAAATCTTTATTGATTGTTGTTTCTTTTCTAATTACTTCTCCTTGTCCTTTAACCCCATTAAAGGCAACATTACAGGAGCTGCATAAAGCAGATAAGCAAAAGGAGATTATAATTTTGGCTAGTGTAGTCATAATTGTTTTGTTTTGATATTTTAACTATTCGTTTTTTGATTGATCTGCCAGAGGCAGTATGATTTAATTTTCGGTTTTGATTTCTATTCCGTTCTCGTCTATTTTTACTTTTACAGGTTCATTATTTAATTCGACCCCATCTTCATCAATTTTCAACTTAAAATTTTTGTCTTCAGAATTTATATTGATGTTTATGTCATCTTCATCTTCACTCCATTCGTTATACTCCCAGTCGTTTTCATCTTTTGAGCAGTCATTACATTCAAATTTTCCGTTGATCAATTTGAGGTGTTTTCCTTCTTTTCCGTCAATAGCTATATAATCATCGTATTCCCATGAGTTATTAAATTCTGATGTATTATCATTAGCAAGTAGAGTAATCCCTTCGGGTAATGTTAGAATTATTTTTATCTCCTGATCTCTATATTTGTTAGCATAGTCGGTGATTGCATATCCATCTAATAATAAAGTATTGCCATATACTTCATATCCATATTTGAGTTCTTTGGCTCTTTTTAGAGCTTCTTCATACGATCTTCCTTCTGCATTTTTTTCTATCATAATTCGTGCTGTCGAATCTTTTTTTGAAGCTTTTAAGTATATTTCTATATCCTGAATAACAATTACTCGGTTACCTTGATCATCTCTTTTGATTTTATAATTATTTCTATGATAGAGGTGTTTGGCATACCTGCTATTTCCTTCCATTTTTATGGTTAATGTATCATTACTTGTGATAGGAAGTACTTTTTGCTCCATGATTACATCTGCGTCATAAGCTTCGAGTGTAGCTTGTCTAACTCCAAGAATTCCTAATCCGATAAGAGAAAATATCCATATGGCTAATAAGCCTAATTTGGCTGGTGTTCCGATAGATTTTAGGTTTTTTATCAGGATTTTTAAACCAAGAATAAATAAAAAGAAAAAAGGTATTCCTACAGCAAAAAATGTTACTAATGATACTAACCATAATGGAACCTCGGGATGACTGCCTACTTCAATATATTCGACCCAGGGAACATCCATAAATCCAAATGTTCCTATGGTAAACAGGCCAACAAATAAACTAATAAGAGTAACGCCGGCCACTATAATAAGAATCACACCTATGAATTTCACAAAAATCTTTAAAAAGAATAGTAATACATCACCTAAAGCTTCAAAAAAGGTAGTAGAACTGCTTTTTACTTTGCTACTATATTTTTGATAATCTACATTTTTTACCGTATCTGCTACACCATCAAATCCTTCTTTAATTTTCTTTTCGATGTTACTGATATTAACAGCTTCACCTTTCATAGCCAAAAAATCGGCTGTTGTTTTTGCTTCTGGTACAAAAATCCAAAATGCGATATAGATTAGAATAAATGCTCCACTAGAAAAAATAGTAAACAATACCCAGGCTAATCTAATCCAAATTGGTTCAATCCCCAGATAGTGACTTAAACCAGAACTCACTCCTCCAACATAAGAATTTGTGGTATCTCTAAATAGCTGTCTTGATGTTTTAGTTTTCTGATATGATGTGTTTGGTTCATCCTCGAAGATTTCTTCATCTAATCTATAATCTTCTGGTTGCCCCATTACCGCAATTACTTCTTCTACTTCTTTGTTTCCGATAACCTGTCGTTCATCCTTTATTTTTTCACTGAACAATTCTGCTATTCTGGCTTCTATATCAGATATAATCTCATCTCTCCCTTGTGAATCGGTAAATGAGCGTTTTATAGCACTGAGATAGCGTTGCAGTTTTAGATAAGCGTCTTCATCTATATGAAAAAATATGCCTGCTAAATTTATATTAACTGTCTTATTCATTTTACTTCTTTTTTTGTTTGGTTACCAGATTTACAGCATGTTGTAACTCGTTCCAGGTGGTATTTAATTCTTTAAGAAACAGTTTTCCTGTTTCTGTGAGTCCGTAATATTTTCGAGGTGGTCCCGATGTAGATTCTTCCCAGCGATAACTCAATAATCCAGCATTTTTGAGTCTAGTTAATAAGGGATATATCGTGCCTTCTACCACAAGCATTTTTGCATCTTTAAGAGTTTCTAAAATTTCAGCTACATAAGCATCATTGTCCTTAAGGATAGAAAGTATGCAATATTCCAGAACACCTTTGCGCATTTGCGCTTTTGTGTTTTCGATCTTCATAAAACTAATTTTTAAAAATTAAACTGTTCATTTTTTGATTGATGTTTGATGATTATTTTAAAAAATATTGATCAGAGAGTACTACACCAGTAATGAAAATAGAGGTTAAAATATAATTGATTAGGTTAAATTTTAAACTATATCCCTGTTCTTTTGACGTTTTTATAACAAGAAAAAATAAAGTAAAACATACAACTAATGGTAGTACCCATTGCCCAAGCCCAAGCCATTGGCTTATTCTGGCTTCATCATTAGGGTTAAAAATTGATACAATCATAGCCATTAACCTGAATGAAAATGCAAAGAATAAAAATGGATACCAATATGTGTTTTTTGTATTTCTGATCACATAAAAAAACACAAATGCTGTTAGTATAGTAAAAATAGGTCCTGCTGCGCTTACCAAATGTTCATGCCATACAGATACATATTTTCCTTCTGCCAAGAAGGCCGAATTAAGTGTCATCTTCATTGGATATCCTAGTAATTCTCCTATGAGTAAATGTGCTAATTCATGAAAAAAGAAGGAAAGCACAACAGCAAGAGCGGTTATCAAAATATATGTTATGTTAATGGTTTGCTTCATTATATTATTTTATAAATTGTATAGATAATGGGTATCTATAACTTTCTCCTTTGTTCGCTTTTAAAGAAGCAGTAATTACAAAAATTATTTCCAGAAAAAAACCGATTAGTGCTATAATCCCGATAAATGAAGCTCCTATAAGAGTTCTAAAGCCTCCTGCATCAGAAAAATTGATAGAAAAATCATTGAAATGAAACAAATCTGTAATTGTAGCATCTCCAAAAACATGAAAGATAAAAAACGGAAAAGAAAATATTCCTAGTATTACAGTATATAACAGAATACTTAATTGAAAATTGATAGCTTCCTTACCATGATCATCTATAAAATCTGATTTATCTTTATTAGTAGACCATAATAGGATAGGAACTATGTAATTTCCAAAAGGAATAAAATATTTTGAGAATACACCCAGATGCATAAACGTTGCGATATTTTTGTGATTTTTGATTGACATTGTAAAAGTATATAATAGTTTCTTATGCAAATATATATCTAAAAAAAGGTATTATGTAAAGCATAGTACCATAATTTAACATAATTTTAAGTTTCACTGCTATTTTCTTAACTATTTATTTTACCTATATTGTGAGAACTAAAAGTAAAGTTCATGGATATTTCTCCCAGAAAACTTAATGCATTCTTACTATTTAAATTACCTTCTGCATGGTTGTGTGGGATACGGGTAAAAACTATAGATAGCGCAAGTTGTGTTGTTGGTGTAAAACATCGATGGATAAACCAAAACCCTTTTAAATCGATATTTTGGGCGGTGCAGGGAATGGCAGCAGAATTAACCACTGGCGCTTTGGTAACAGGATATATAAGAAATAGCGGTAAAAAAATATCAATGCTGGTAGCAAACAATAATGCAACTTTCATCAAAAAAGCAACAGGACAAATCACTTTTGTGTGTGCCGATGGTTATTTGGTAGAAGATGTCATTAAAAAAGCAATTGAAACAGGAGAGGGACAAACGGTATGGATGAAATCAATAGGAACTAATAAAGATGGATTTGAAGTATCTACATTTAATTTTGAATGGACGGTTAAAGTGAAAAGTTAAGAGTATAAAGCGAAATTAATACTTCATTAAAAGATTGGAAAGCTAAGACGAGAGTTAGAGAATTATCTTTTTTAGGTATTACTTTCATAATTATATTAAATCTCCTTTTTTTCAAAGATCACGATTTTGTGATTGTAGAAAACATAAAAACTGGTCAGAATCTTTTATTGATCCTACCATCAGCGATTACCTTAATATAGGTACTGTATCTATAAGATAATGGTTTATAATAATTATAGAAAAACCTAGTTCTGTGTACTAATTGTTATAACTATCCAAAAATAAGAATAAGTAAAATAATGTAACATATCTTAATAATTGTTTACTCATAAAGAAACTATTCATTAATCAAAATACTATAAATATTAAAAATATGACAGCACACGAAATCGATTACGAAATTATAGGCGAAGAAATGCAGTATGTAGAAATAGAACTAGACCCACAAGAAGGTGTGATTGCAGAAGCAGGGAGTTTTATGATGATGGATGATGGTATAAAGATGGACACGATTTTTGGTGATGGATCTTCAAAAGATACTGGAGTTCTTGGCAAAATATTTGGAGCTGGTAAACGATTGCTTACAGGAGAAAGTTTATTCATGACAGCTTTTTATAATCAAGTGGGTGGAAAAAAGAAAGTAAGCTTTGCTTCTCCATATCCAGGAAAGATTATACCTGTAGATCTAACTAATTACGGAGGGAAGTTTATTTGCCAAAAAGATGCATTTTTATGTGCAGCCAAAGGAGTTTCTGTAGGAATAGAGTTTTCTAGAAAATTAGGTAGAGGATTATTTGGTGGCGAAGGTTTTATTATGCAAAAATTAGAAGGTGATGGTATGGCATTTGTTCATGCAGGTGGTACTACATCTAGAAAAGAACTACAACCAGGCGAAAAACTAAAGGTAGATACAGGCTGTATTATAGGTTTTTCTAAAGGAATACAATATGATATAGAATTTGTAGGAGGGATTAAGAATACTATTTTTGGAGGTGAAGGATTATTTTTTGCCACATTAACAGGGCCAGGGGTTGTATATATACAATCTTTACCATTTAGCAGACTTGCTAATAGAGTATTGGCATTAGCCCCCAGAGGAGGGGGGAAAAGTAAAGGAGAAGGTAGTATTCTAGGTGGTTTGGGAGACCTGTTAGATGGCGATAATAGTTTTTAGCAATGTTAAATAAGCGCCAAAAGACTATTTTTTAGTTTTATTTACATATATTAGCTATAGTAATTTTAAAAAATATAAGATTATTCCTACAGCTATTTGTTTAAACCTAACATTTTTTAAACCCCTATTAATTTATGGCTAGAGCAATGTTTGATTACACAAAAACTGTGCTTAAAAAAGTAAGTTTTGATGTTAATCTTTTTACAAAGGAAGTTTTAAAAGCACTAAACAGACTACTTCCTCACGAGATTGAAGAATTAAAAATCTGGATTCAATCATTAGCAGTGAAACAACCAGAATTACAATCTTGTTTAATCTATTTAAAATCATAAAAAAAAGCGGCTTTTTAGTCGCTTTTTATTTTTGTCATAGGACTAATTATTTTGACATTTTGAAAAGTAATAGCCCCCTTTACAACTCCAGCAATAGTAGAATGCAAAGCATCAATAATTTGCATTTTTAGTTCACTTTTATTGAAAATCAAACTCACTTCTCTTGCAGGAGAAGGCTCATTAAAATAGTGAAGGTTATTTTTTTTACCATTTTTTATATCTAAAGTGTGCAAATAGGGTAGAAGTGTCATTCCCAGACCTTCATTAGCTAGTTTTATAAGTGTTTCAAAGCTTCCACTTTCTAATTGAAAATGATCTTCATTATAACTTTTTTGGGTCTTACACAGGTTAATAATACCATCTCTAAAACAATGACCATCCTCAAGAAGAAGCATATCATCAATATCAAGATCAGTGACATCGATTTTTTTCTTCTGATTTAGTCTATGAGTAGAAGGAATATATCCTACAAAAGGCTCATAATATAATACACGTTCTTTTATGGTTTCATTTTCTAAAGGAGTTGCAGCAATAGCAGCATCGAGATGACCATCGAGAAGACGTTCAATTATAGCTTCTGTGTGTAACTCTTCTATTTTTAATTTTACCTTCGGATATTTTTTGATAAAATTGTTTAAAAACATAGGCAAAAGAGTCGGCATTACTGTAGGAATAATACCTAATTTAAATTCACCACCAATAAATCCTTTTTGTTGGTCTACAATATCTTGAATTCGTTCACTCTCATTTACAATATTTTTTGCTTGTTGAACAAGTTTATTACCGACTTCAGTAAGTTCAATAGGTTTTTTACTACGATCAAAGATGAGAATATCCAACTCTTCCTCAAGCTTTTGAATTTGCATACTTAATGTGGGTTGAGTCACAAAAGTTTTTTCTGCAGCCTTCGTAAAGTTTTTGTGTTCTGCTACTGCAAGAACATATTTTAGTTGTGTTATGGTCATAGCGTTATATTTTGGGCAACAAAAATATAAAAGCTATTGGTATTATTTATTAAATAATCACTAAAAATTTATTTTATCTATTGTATTTAGAATAAAAAAAGGAACTACATATAAGATGCAGTTCCTTTTTTGGTTTACCAGTTGGTCAAGTGCTGATAGATTGATGAATATAGGTTTGTAATTACATTCTGATTTCTAGTTCTAGGTTTTCTGAATTTACTTCGAATTTGGCATCATCCCATAGTGGTGATCCATAACTCATATCATTATTAGATACACCATAATCTTCTTTTGGCATTCCATTAGGTTCAAAATCCATTCGGTTATTTCTGTTTGTATCATGAAAACATGCAATAGCAAATACTCCTTCTGGAACATTAGAAAAAGTAATTTTTGCGCCACCATCTACAATCGTACTTTTTTTGCCTTTGATTGGGGCAGCTTTCATAAAAGTATTTTCATCATAAAGCCCAAAAATAACTTCTCCTTCAGAGCTTGTTATATCAGGAACAGTTACTGTAATGGTTACTCCTTCAGTTTTTTCCTGAGCTTGGAGAAGAAAGTTAGAAACTAAAAGCGCGGCTAATAAAGCTAGAGTTTTCATATGATAAAGTTTTATAGTTATTTGTTTTTTTGATGAGTCAAAAGTCTATAAATCTTTATTTGAGTACAATAATAAACTTCTCAATTGTCATTTTTATAGGTTGAAATGTATTTTAAAAAGCTATGTGATAAATAGCTGAAAGCATGTTTAAACTCGCTGCTTTCTCAAAATAATGACTGTTCAGTTTATATTGTGTTCAAGTACGTATATCCTTTGGGTTGAAGAGGGTAGTCAGAAATCCAAAGTTTTACATGAGAGGTCTTACTTTGTCGAATAGTTTGTATTGTCCTTTTAATCGTATTGTTATGGTAATGTCTTCTTTGTTGTTGTTTCTGAAATACCAACCATGTTTACCTTCAAAAGGGGCTGTAAGTGTTCCTGCCATATTGTTTGAATATGCCAACGTATAACTCTCATAAAATACATTTTCGGGAGGGTTTTCCTGTAGTACTTCTCCATGAAAATCAATATAAACGATAGCATCATTTGCAGTACTCCATTCATATTTTATATTCCCGTATTTTAATGCTTTAAACTTGTATTCTATTCCTTTTCCTGCAGGAACAGTTACCGTAATTGTATCATTTTGTTCTGTAAATTGTTCTGATGGCGGCGGGTTATTTGCTTCTATAGGTTTGGGAACGTTTGCTGGGGAACCTAATTTTTCTAGTTTCAGTTTCTTGAAATTTAATTGAGATACTGGTTCTGTATCTGTTGTTTTTATTTTTTCGGAATCATTTACATACAATCGACTGAAACCAAAGAGTTTTCCTGTGCCCAATAGGTCGATATTGTATTCTGCTGGTAGCACTGCAGTTATAAGCACGACAAAACCAATAAATAATGCTATAAGAATTGATTTTATAAGTTGTTTTTTATTCATTATGTGGGTAGTACTTGTTGCCATAATTTGGTGTTATGTCATAAAATATCCTGTCATTTGAAATCCAAATAACAAAAAACCTGCGACCATAAGAAGTATATTGGTAAGATTAGAGAATTTAATGTAACTAGTATACCTTCTCCAAATACCTAAAAGTATCAGGACTAGTCCCAAGGCTAAAAACTGTCCTATTTCTACACCTATATTAAAACCGATTAGATTTATAAAAAGTCCTTCTTTATCAAAGTTGAATTCTTGTAATTTGGTTGCTAATCCAAAACCATGAAACAATCCAAAAATTAATACGGCTATTTTGGTATTGGGCTGTTTCTTAAAAAATTGTTTAAATCCTCCTAGGTTATCAAATCCTTTATATACAATTGATAATGCGATAATGGCGTCGATCAAAAAAGCATTTACATTAATATCTGCCATGACACCGAGTAATAGGGTAAGACTATGGCCGATCGTAAAAAAACTTACATACAATAGTATTTCTTTTGTTCTGTACAAAAAGAAAATGACCCCTACCAGAAAAAGCAGGTGGTCATATCCTGTTATCATATGTTTTGCACCAATGTATAAAAACGGACCAAAAGCGATTCCTTTATTTCCTAATAAGAAAGACTGTGTCTCATCATCAACCCCATGTGCATTTGCTGTTATTGAAACCAGCACAAAGGCTAGAAATATAAAGAATACCGTGGTGTTTTTAAACATTTTTGCAAGTATGGATTAATGTGCGTGTCCGTGTTCTTTTACTTGTCGAATACTATCTAATCTAGCTCTTTCGGCTTCATCAATTTCTTTAACTTCTGGTGTTGATTCCTGAGTAGTTTCTGTTTTGGCAGGATCTGTGTTTTTTTCTTTTTTCTCTGCACAGGCGCCTAAGATTCCTAAAGCTAAAACAGCTAGAATCATTGATTTTTTAATTGTCATGTTTGTGTTTTTTTTGATTAGTTAATATCTAATAAGTTTCTTTTAAATTTTTGAAGTCATACTATTTAATTTACTTCAATCTTTAAAACAAAAAATCATCATTTTTATTATGTTTGATTTAAGAATTAAATAAGTATTGTATAAACGATAAATTATAGTTTTTTTAAGATTTCTACAAAGAATGGATAGTTTTACTACGCAAAATTTTCTGACTTTGAGTCATCATATTTTAGTTGTTTTTAGGTATTGATTTTCTTTTGTTTTTTATCTTTTCTTGTCGAAAACGCTAAATTTTATATTTGGCGACTTTGTTAATACTCATAGACCTTTGGATAAGCCTAAACCATCCTATGTTTTTTACTCAATTTGGGTAGCCCATTAAATAAATTTTTTCTGAACTCCCTTTTATAATTCCTTTTTCCCAGTTGTAATTATCGTTTCCTAATCCTTGCAATAAAATTTCTAAATCATCCATTCGATAAATTCTTCCACTAGTAATTACTGCATCCCAAGCAAAACAAATAGGAATAATTGGAATTAAGTAGGTAAAAATAATTTGCTTAATTGTTAATGGTTTTGCTAGTGGCGTTATAAATAAACATAAAATAGCGCTTAACGGAATAAGTAGCCACCATAAAATAATTGGAAATTTCTTGTTGATTTCCATTATGCATATAGGTTGTTGTTTTCTTTGCGCTTCAATTAATATTCCTCTAGCTATTTTTGGTTTCATATGATGAAAACTTCCAACCACTGTTAGTATACCTTTTATATCAACATCTATATTTGTTGCATCTAGCGGATTAGTTCTGTAATGAATATGATTATTTAATTTGTTTATTTTTTTAGCGTCTTCTAGGTTTGGATATAAATCAGTTAATAGGAGCTCTATGTTTTTAATTTTATAGATATTCTTTAATTGAGAAACGGTGTCTAACATTGGACCGCCACTCCCAGAGCATAAATCAATAATTTTGGTTGTATTCGTTTGTTGAATTAGTTTGGTAAGCAATTTAGCCATATCCTCACTGGTGTTGAATTTTTTATGCATCACCATAATTAAACGAGTCATACAAATCCTAATCCAATTAGGAAACCATTTTAAGTCTTCAAATTCAAATAAATGCACCCTTTTCATTATCTTTTATAAAATTATAGTTACAAAGGTACTGGCTTTATGAGTAAGTTTTTTTGATGTAAATCAAATTCTTATTTAGATGCCCTAATTCTACTCAATGTTTCTTGTGTAATACCTAAAAAAGAAGCAATGTCACCTAAAGGTATGCGCGATTCTATTGTAGGGTGTAATTTAATTAGACTGTCATAACGTTGTTTAACAGTTCTAAATTGAAGTGATGCAATTCGTTCTCTTAGTTGGTAAATAGTTTTAGATAAAATTAAACGATAAAGATGTTCAAAATCGTGATGCTTTTTACATAACTCCTCTAAATCATTATTTGTTAGTTCAATTAAAATACTGTCTTCTATCAATTCTATAAAATGATTGCTTTTTTGACCAACTAAAAGGTTGGTTGTAGATGGAATAAAATCATTTTCAAAAGCAAACCAGTCAGTAACTTTTTTATCATCTAGTAGATAGTAGGCTTTGACTGCTCCTTTTATTACATAGTAAAATTTAGGTATATACGAACCTTCTTTTGCTAGTAGGTATTTCTTTTTATATTCAATGATTTTTATTTTTTCTGACCAATCAAAAATTGCTTCAGGGCTTATTTCGAAATATTCTGCTGCTATTTTTTTAAATATCTCTTCTGTCATTTATAAT
>CAKMZM010000122.1 GCA_929200365.1 uncultured Flavobacteriaceae bacterium
TTATTGCTATCTCTACAGATCTTATCGACCCTGAAAAATTCAGTCACTCTCGATCACTAATATCCTCTAGGAATCACCCTAACTATTTGGCCAAAGGATATTATAAAACCCAAAAAAACACTATTGATTTTAATGCTTTTATCTCAGGAGATCGTGATGCGTATGCCATTATTAATGAACGTATTTTTGACTTGACCATTGGTAAAATGATATTTATAGTTCCGCAAAAAGATGGTTCTTTACGATCGATGCAAATAGAAATCCCTCTGTTATCTATTGAAAAAACTAAAGATTACGTAGAACAGATGTTAAAAGAAAATAATGAAGTGATTAACTTTTATTCTTGTGAGAGTTGTATTTAATGGGGTAATATCTTTTTGATAAGACATTACCGACAATGAGATGGATTCTAAAAATATTATAAATTATTATTTCAAAAATAATAATAAAATCTATAACCTGTATAACAGTTTTTGGTGCTTATTATAGATTAAAGTAAACACTATCTTATGCATACTAAAGAACTTGAGTTAGTTTTACTTTGTCATCTAAGGCAGAAACCAGCAGTTTTATTGAGTAAATTTAAGTTAGAAATGGTATTGAAGATAAAGCGCTCAAAAGACCTGAAAAAACATAGACTCCATTTAATTTAACACACTTCCACTGTCACCAGATTGCGAACCAATTACATTCTTCACAATTTGTATTTTTTTAGAACTCTCATTTCTGGTTGGCCCATGTGTTAATTGAGAGTAATGGTTCTTTGTTGTTTTTTTCAGATCTTTTAATTACTTCTATAATAGACTCTCCATTCCCTACTGTTTCTTTGCCTGTTTCGATTGATCCCCATTTAGAACTAGTATTAAATTTAATTGATACAGGACTTTGGTTTCTAAGGGTTTCAAGAATAGATTGTAATTCTGTTTCATGAAAATAGAGTACTATAGCTCCATTACTATATTGCTTATTTTCAGGTAATGTTTTTTCGTCTTTAATAATAGCCAAATGCCCTACATATTCCTGACTTTTACCATAAAGGTATACAAACCCCATCTGGTAACCACCACCTCCAGCATAATTACTAACAATTTGAAGACTATAACTTTCTACTTTGTGTGAAACAATCATTTTTATATATTTTGAAATATAAGTTTGCCTATTATGTTTATTCAAAAGTAGTCTATTGAGTGCTATCACGGTAGAGGAAAAACACGGATTTTGAATAGGGGATATTACCCCTGATACGCTAAGAGTATTACATTTTATAATATAATTTTTTAAGTGTAAGTATTTGTTATGTAGTTAGTTAACATCGAGTATATGATTTAATTATAATTAAGATAGGGTTGTGAGTTAATTATAATTAAATTGATAGTTTATCAAATTTATATAATCTGTATTTAGAATGTTCTCGAAAGATAAAATCCAACAGATTTTTCACTGAATTGTGGGGCAAAAGCTATACCATCTAATTTTTTGAAAGGATTCCAGGATATAAGATGTTCAAGATGATATACTAATTTTACAGATAATATACCTATACCAGCTCCAACCAAAACATCAGAAAGATAATGCATATCATTTAGCATCCTTAGACTTCCTGTGGTAACAGCAAAAAGATAGCCACTATATGCTAATAAGGGATTAGTGTTTTTAAACTCTTCATACAATACTGTAGCAGTAGTAAATGCTGTAGTAGTATGACCAGATGGAAAAGAATTGGGATTGGTAGAACCGTCAGGTCTATATTTAGGAATTTCTTTTTTTAATAATGCAGAAGTACCATTACTTATAATAGATGATAATACAAGATTTTTGGTTTGATCAAACCAATGATTCTTTGATTTGACACCCAAAATATCTGCTGCATACATTTCTATAACAGGAGCATATCGCGTGTAATCATCTACATTGAAATAAAAATCATCACCTACTATATTTCTTAGATCTTTTTGAAGAGATTTTTCAAAACTACTTGTAGATAAAAGAACACCAGTGGTGATCAGAGCTATAGGCACAATTCTTTTACCAAATATTTTTTTTTTTGGAGTAAACTCTATTTGAACAGGATTAGTAAACATTGAATTGGTGTGGGAGGCATCAGTAAATTGTGCATTGGTAAGATTGATATATAGGAATACCAATGCCAGGGCTAGCATAGTTCTCATAAAATATTTTTTTTGGGGCTACAGACTTTTTTGAACTATTTTTATCAAAATTCATCTAAATGAAATATACGACATATTTATTAAAATAATGTTAATAAAATGAATTTTGTTAATAAATAATTAACATTTATTGCGGGAATGTATCAATTTTAATATTTTACTGTTATTCAGTATAGTGGTCATTAAAATGTACTAGTATATAAATAAGTGCTATAGCCAACCAAAATTAAATACTATCAGTCTAATATTCCTTAAAAAAAGACGTACATTTGCATGCAATTAAATTTTAATTGCAATGACAGTACATGAATCTAAAATCGTTGGAGAAGGTTTAACCTATGACGATGTTCTTCTAGTTCCCGCTTTTTCTGAGGTTTTACCTAGAGAGGTAAGTATCAGAACTAAGTTTACAAAAAATATCATACTTAATGTTCCTATTGTTTCTGCAGCGATGGATACTGTTACAGAAAGTCGTATGGCTATTGCTATGGCTCAAGAAGGAGGGATAGGAGTATTGCATAAAAACATGACTATCGAAGAGCAGGCAATTAAAGTACGAAAAGTAAAGCGTGCAGAAAGTGGTATGATTATCGATCCAGTAACATTGCCTCTTAATGCCAAAGTAATTGATGCCAAAAACAATATGCGAGAGCATAGTATAGGAGGAATCCCGATTGTAGATAGTCATCATAAACTAATCGGTATTGTTACCAATAGAGATCTTCGTTTTGAAAAAAATGATCAACGACCCATATCTGAAGTAATGACCAGTAAAAATTTGGTTACGGTAGGAGAAGGAACATCATTACAGCAAGCTGAAGTAATTTTACAGGATAACAAGATCGAAAAATTACCAGTAGTAGATAAAGAAAATACACTGGTAGGTCTCATTACTTTTAGAGATATTACCAAACTAACACTAAAACCTATGGCAAATAAGGACAAGCTGGGGCGTCTTCGGGTTGCAGCCGCTATAGGAGTTACAGGTGACGCAGTAGAACGAGCAGAAGCATTGGTAAAATCTGGTGTAGATGCTGTGGTTATCGATACAGCACATGGGCACACCAAAGGTGTAGTTGCCGTATTAAAAGAAGTAAAGGAAAAATTTCCAGAATTAGAAGTAGTTGTAGGAAATATTGCCACTGGTGAAGCTGCAAAATATCTTGTAGAAGCTGGTGCTGATGCTGTTAAAGTAGGTATTGGACCAGGATCTATATGCACCACAAGAGTAGTAGCTGGTGTAGGGTTTCCTCAATTTTCGGCAGTATTAGAAGTTGCTAATGCTATAAAAGGGTCTGGAGTCCCTGTAATTGCCGACGGCGGTATCAGATATACTGGTGATATCCCAAAAGCTATAGCAGCAGGAGCAGATACAGTAATGCTAGGTTCGCTCTTGGCAGGAACTAAAGAATCACCAGGAGAAACCGTGATTTATGAAGGGCGAAAATTTAAAACCTATCGTGGTATGGGATCTGTAGAAGCTATGAAAAAAGGATCAAAAGATAGATATTTTCAGGATATAGAAGATGATATCAAAAAATTGGTTCCAGAAGGCATAGTAGGTAGAGTTGCTTACAAAGGAGATCTTGTAGAAAGTATACATCAGTTTATAGGAGGATTGCGTGCTGGTATGGGATATTGCGGAGCAAAAGATATTCCTACATTACAAGATACTGGACGTTTCGTAAAAATCACAGCCAGTGGTATTAATGAAAGTCACCCGCATGATGTAACCATAACCAAAGAAGCACCTAATTATAGCAGAAGATAAGTAGTAAATAAACTAATTAATGATATAAAAAACGCATCAATTTGATGCGTTTTTTTAAGTTATATGTAGTGCTTTTTTATTTTTTAGGAGTTTCTTCTATCTTGATTCCTAATTTTGTCATTACTGTTTTGGTAAGGTCGTATTTAGGATCAATATATGCCAAGCCACTTGTCGTAATAGTAAAAACTTGGGTATACCCTTCATTTTTAGCAATTTCTTCTAGAGCTATACCAATTTTTTTATATAGTGGTTGTAGTAGTTTATTTTGCTCTAGTTGTACCAGTTGACTTCCGTTTTGACGAAACTTTGCTATATCGTTTTCTAAAGCTATAATTTCTTCCTGTTTTGTTTTTTTCATAGGCTCGGTAAAAGAAGCTACTTTTTCCTGATATTCTTTTACTTTAGCTTGATATTCGTCAACTTTTACTTTTAATTCGCCTTCTAATTTTGTATTATATGCTTTTAAATCCTCTTGAACTTTAGTTAATTCTGGCATTTGAGAAAGAATATACTCAGAATCTATAGTTCCAGTTTTAGATTGAGCACTTAATTGAAAACTAACAATGAATACTAAGATTGATAATATTATTTTTTTCATATCACTTTTTGTGTTTTTACTTTTTTGCAAATATATAAGGTCTTAGGCAATATACATGCCACGAATTATTTTTTTTAAAAACTATCCTTCATAGAGTTGACCACGATGTGGTTTTAAAGCATCACGTATTATTCTCATTTCAGAATCTGTTACCACCATAAATGCTATACTGTGCATGTCATTAAGCTCTTGATATCCTGTTATGTTGAGAGATGTTTTTTCTAGAGAAATGTATTCTTTAAGATGGATTTCATGATGTTGTGCCGTCTTACCTGCGGTAGGCCCTCTAAAATCCCAAATTAATTTTATTTTTCGTTCCAAAATATGACGCAATTTTATAGACATCAAAAATACTATTCATCAAATAATTATCCAATACACTTGTTATTTTTTTAATTATCGTTAGATAGTTGGCTAATAAAATGCGTTAGGGATTGTAGTGAAAATCCCATAGCTCGACGATAGGCACGAGAAATTGTAACAAAAAGCCCGACCTGAGAGGAAAATACCCTTAGATGATAAAGTATAGGGGTAGCGCATACAAGACAAAAATGTATAATTGTTTTTTGAAAACACTAAACATAAAAACTCCATAAATTTTATGAAACCACCTTTGTTGCTTAGGTATTATATACTTTAAAAACTCTCTTTTCAGTATTTTGTTTTTTCCGATGTTTGCCCTTGTAGCCAATTGGTTTTAAGTGTTTTGTTGTCAAATCTGTATCCTACAATAATATTGTTGTTGGTCAAATAATGTGATTATAAAGAATATAGTATTTAGTTGCTAAATAATGAACTATTTCCAATACGAAACTACATAGATCATAAAAATTTTGAAAGTTAATACTATAGAGGGTAGTTGCTTCGTTAGAACAAGAGATTTGTAAAACATTTTAATATTATTATTTTTGTCCGTTTTAGGACTTCATCTTATTAGAAATTATGTATAAAAAGGGGCTATTATTATTATTATTATTAGGAAGTGTTTTGTTTACAATTGCAAACGCACAACAATCAAATGATGTATTATTCACGATAGACGAATCTCCTGTCTATATGTCAGAGTTTAAGAGAGTATATCTTAAGAATATAGATTTAGTTAAAGATGATTCACAAAAAAATATAGACGAGTACCTTAATTTGTTTATTAATTATAAATTAAAGTTAAAAGAAGCAAAACATCTTGGGTTAGACAAAAAACAAGCTTATTTAGAAGAACTAGAAGGATATAGAAAACAATTGGCAAAAGGATATCTTACAGATACCAGAACTTCTGATGCATTAATAAAACAGGCATATGATCGTTCTCTTGAGCAAATAAATGCGAGTCATATTCTAATAAGAGTACTGCCTAATGCCGCAGCAAAAGATACTATTCTTGCATATCAAAAAATTGTTGAAGCAAGAAACAAGGTTATAAACGGTGAATTTTTTGATGTTGTAGCCAAAGCATATAGTCAGGATCCCTCTGTGACTAAAAATAATGGAGATTTGGGTTGGTTTTCTGCATTTAGGATGGTATATCCGTTTGAACAAGCAGCGTATACAACCAAAGTAGGTGAAGTTTCAGAACCATTTAGAACACAATTTGGTTATCATATTGTAAAAGTTAATGATAGGGAGAAAAAACTGGGAGAAGTTACAGTAGCCCATATAATGGTAGCTGTTAATGATAACAGAACATCAGAAGAAGCAGAAAAAAGAATAAACCAAATTAATCAACAAATTCAACAAGGAGTTTCTTTTGCTTCTTTGGCAAAACAATATAGCGATGATCCAATTACAGCGATAGAAGGAGGTAAGATTAGACGTTTTGGTCAAGGGGTATTAAATTCTGAAAAATTTGAAAAAACTGCTTTTGCAATAGAAAAAAAAGATGAAATTTCTACACCTATACAAACTAAGTATGGCTGGCATATTATACAACTTATAGATAAACACCCTCTCAAAAGTTTTGAAGAGCAAAAAAACGAACTTACCAAAAAAGTAGAAAGGGATAGCAGATCAAAATTAGTAACTACCTCATTTATTAATTCATTAAAGAAAAAATATGCAATTACCAAGAATGAAAAAGCAATTGCGTATTTCAAAGAAATACTTACAGCTACATTTTCTAAAAAAGAATGGAATGTGCCTGAAGACAAAAATCTGGAACAAGAACTCTTTAGCCTAAAGAAAAAAAAGTATACCTATAAGGAATTTACTGAGTTTTTAAGAGATAATCAAACAAGAATGGAAAGCTATGCAGATGTTTCTGCTTTTGTTGATGAAATGTATACTCGATTCGAATCATCAACTCTACTTCGATATTATGAAGAACATTTGGAAGAAGATAATCTAGATTTTGCAAACGTAATAGAAGAGTATCGTGACGGACTTTTACTATTTGATCTTATGGAGTCTAAAATATGGAATGTCTCTAAAACTGATTCTATTGGGCTTAAAAAATATTACGAGGCTCAAAAAAAGAAGTATATGCAAAATGAAGTATATAAAGTTCTTAAAGCATCTTCATCAAAACAAGAAGCTATTAGCAAGGTTAAAAAGTTATTGAAGAAGGAAAAGTCTATTAAAGAAATAAAAAATGAAGTTAATACAGGAGATATGGCTTTAGTACTTTTCTCAGAAGAAGAATTAGTTAAAGGGGATGCAATATTACCCAAAGATTTTTCTGCAGAAAAAGGAGGGATTGTTGTTCTGGAAGAAGAAAATTTTAAAACCTTGATTATGGTTAGAGAAATATTACCTTCAAGAATTAAAACGTTTGAAGAAACAAAAGGTGAAGTAATCAATGATTTTCAAAAAAGTGTTGAAAATAAATGGCTAGATCATTTAAGAGTAAAATACCCAATAAAAGTCAATAAAAAAAACTTAAAAAAAGCCAAAAGAGAATTATCTATTTAAAAAACTGTGAATACTTAAGAAAGAAGAGAATGTTGTGAGGTAAGATATAATGACTATATCAATCATAAACTAAATGATTATTTCGCTCTTATCTAAATATTAGCATAAACCTGATCGTCTAAAGAATATTATATATAAAAAGATGAAATATTATAAATTAATACTGCTGTTATTGCTAGTTGTTGTTTCTTGTCAAAAATTTAAGAATCAAATTAAAAAAGAAGCTATTATTGCAAGAGTAAATGATACCTATCTGTATAAAGATGATATTAAAAAACTAGTACCAAAGAATACATCTACGGGTGATAGCACTAATATTGTTAATAATTATATTAATACATGGGCTACCCGTCAGTTATTTATCGATAAAGCAAAACTAAATCTTACTCAGGAAGAACAAGAAGAATTTAGCGATCTAATAGAAAACTATAAAAGTACCTTATATATCAATGCATACAAGAACGCGGTGATCAATAAATCCATTAATATGGAGATCACAGAACAAGATATTCAATCATATTATGATCAAAATTTGAAAAATTTTAATCTTAATGAGGAGTTAGTAAAGTTACGTTACTTACATTTGCCACCTGATTATGCGAATATTGTTGCAACGAAACAACAATTCAATCGTTTTAAAGAAGAAGATATAGAGGAGTTGGAAGAAAAAAAACTAGAATACGCGGCATATTCTTTAAATGATTCTACTTGGATTAAGTTAGATCAGGTACTAAGTAAAATTCCAATTCTCAAAAAACAAGATAGAGCAAAACTCTTAAAAAGTGGAAAATATATGCAACTTAGAGATTCTACAGGAGTGTATATGGTGAAAATAAAAAATGTATTACAACGTAATGAAATAGCACCAATAGAGTATATTAAGCCTACAATACGGCAAATTATACTAAATAAGAGAAAACTGGAGCTAATTAAAAAAATAGAAAAAGAGATTACAAGAGATGCAGTTGAGAACAAACAATTTGAAGTCTATGATTAAAACTACCATACTTTGTGTGATACTTACTTTTGGTATAAGTACACAATTTTATGCCCAAGAGATTATTGAAGAAGTAGCACAAGATACTATAGTAGAGCAAGATACCATTAAGAGGCAAAATAACACCATGGTAAATGATACCATAAATACACCAGTAGAAACTATAAAAGAACCATTCCAGAAAACAAAAATAGATGGTGTAGCAGCAGTAATTGGAGAAAATGTAATTTTAGATAGTGATATAGATATTGCCTATCGACAAGTGATTAGTGAAGGAGCTTCGACTTCTGATGTAAGTCGTTGTGAACTTGCAGGAAGCCTGTTTGAAGCCAAATTGTACGCACATCATGCTATTCAGGATAGTATAGAAGTTAGAGACGCAGAAGTTAACTCTATGGTCGACCAACAATTGGCATATATGACAAATGAATTGGGTACAGTAGAGAAAGTACTAAAATTTTATAAGAAAGATAACATGATAGATTTCAGAAAAGAGCTTTTTGAAATCAATAAGTCAAATAGATTATCTGAGCAGATGAGAACCAAAATTATCGAAGGTATCGAGATCACTCCAGAAGAAATCAGAGAGTTTTTTGATGACATTCCAAAAGAAGAAAGACCACTTTTTGGTACAGAACTCGAATTGGCTCAGATAGTGATAGAACCAGATATCCCACAAGAAGAAGAACAAAAAGTAATTGATAGGTTAAAACAATTTAGAGAAGATATCGTAGAGAATGGGAGTAGTTTTGCTACTAAAGCAGTGTTGTATTCTCAAGACCCAGGCTCTAAATCTACTGGAGGGAAATATACGCTTGATCGTAAAACAAACTTTGCCAAAGAATTTAAAGATATCGCTTTTAGTTTACAAGAAGGAGAAGTAAGTGAACCATTTAAAACCGATTTTGGATGGCATATTGTAAAAGTAGATAAAATACGAGGAGAAGAAATAGATGTAAGACACATACTGCTCACTCCCGAAGTAACCAGAAAAACGGTTGATGAAGCCAAAGTTTTAATAGATTCTATAAGAACAAGTATTGTTTCGGGTTCTATAAATTTTAAAGAAGCAGCTAGACAATTTAGTGATGAAAAAGAAACTCGTGAAGATGGAGGACAACTACTTAATCCTACAACAGGAGATACTCGTTTTGAACTTACCAAAATTGATCCTATATTGTACGATCAAGTATCTAAACTGAAAAAAAATGAAGTTTCTTTGGTAATTCCTGATCAGGATCGTCAAGGTAGAAAAAAATATAAATTAATAACTGTACTTAATAGGTATGATGAGCATATTGCTGATTACGCAAACGATTATCTTAAAATACAAGAATTAGCATTAAGAAAAAAACAAATTGAAGCAATTCGTAAATGGCAGAGCGAAAAAATAATGGATACCTATATAAAAATAAACGGAGAATATAGAGACTGTAAGTATAGTGGTAACTGGTTAAAAAAATAAAATAATATGTCAGACGACGTAGCGGCTATAGAAAAACTAGTAAAAAAACATTCAGAACTCAAAAAAGAAATAGCCAAAGTAATTATTGGGCAAGAGAAAGTTATCGATCAGATACTTATTTCTATTTTTTCTGGAGGTCATGCGTTATTAATTGGTGTTCCTGGGCTTGCTAAAACCCTTATGGTTAATACTATTTCTAAAGCTTTAGGATTAGATTTTAAAAGAATTCAGTTTACCCCTGATTTAATGCCTAGTGATATATTAGGAAGCGAAATACTAGACGAAACAAGACATTTTAAATTTATTAAAGGTCCTATATTTTCTAATATCATTTTGGCAGATGAGATCAATCGTACGCCTCCAAAAACTCAGGCAGCACTTCTTGAAGCCATGCAAGAAAGATCTGTAACGGTTGCTGGACATCATTATACTTTGGATTTACCATATTTTGTTCTCGCAACCCAAAATCCAATTGAGCAAGAAGGAACATACCCGTTACCAGAAGCACAACTAGATCGATTTATGTTTGCGATAGAACTTAAATATCCAAGCTTTCAGGAAGAGGTAGATGTTGTAAAGAGCACTACAGGAGATACAACAGCTACTGTTAACCCATTATTTACAGCTAAGGAGATTATTGATTTTCAGCATTTAATTCGTCGTATTCCCATAGCAGATAATGTAATTGAATATGCAGTAGGTATGGTCGGAAAAACCAGACCAGATGCAGAAACCGCAACAGACTTAGTAAAAAATTATATCGATTGGGGAGCAGGACCACGAGCTTCACAAAATTTAATTCTGGCAGCCAAAGCTAATGCTGCTATCAAAGGAAAATATTCTCCAGATATAGAAGATGTACAGGCTGTAGCCATGGGGATTCTTCGTCACCGCATCATTAAAAACTACAAAGCAGAAGCAGAAGGTATTAGTGTAGAGGATGTGATTAATAGCCTGTTTTAAATAGCTACTGGATAAAAACTCTCAAAAAAATGTTGATTTCTGATATAGTCAGTCTTCAATGTAAATTTATACAATCAATTCTGCACAATTAAAAGTTATTTTTATTCATTACTATTAAACCTTTTTCATGTTTAACAGTCATAGTATTGAAC
>CAKMZM010000123.1 GCA_929200365.1 uncultured Flavobacteriaceae bacterium
CAGGCCTTTATGAAAAGTGATCCAGCAGCAAATTCTATAGAAGAAATATATATGGCCTACCCTGGGTTTTATGCTATAGCAATTTATAGATTAAGTCACGAACTTCTTAAATTTGGTTTACCCCTTGTCCCTCGATTAATGACAGAATATTCGCATCGATTAACAGGTACCGACATTAACCCGGGAGCAGAAATCGGAGCATCGTTTTTTATTGATCATGCAACAGGTATTGTTATCGGAGAAACAGTAATTATAAAAGACAATGTTAAGATATATCAAGGTGTAACTCTAGGCGGGTTATATGTAGACAGAAAACTTCGTAATGTAAAACGTCACCCAACTGTAGAAAACAATGTAACTATCTATGCAAATGCAACAATACTAGGCGGAAGTACCGTTATTGGTGCCAATAGTACTATTGGTGGTAATGCATGGATTACCTCTTCGGTTCCCGAAAATTCAATTATTTCAAATACAGCAGAAATTAAGATCAAAAAAGTTATTTAATGTCACACCGTATTTTAGACCTGATAGGAAACACCCCTTTGGTAAAGGTTACTTCCCTAATAGACAACCCCAATATTACACTATATCTAAAACTAGAAGGGCATAATCCAGGAGGAAGTGTTAAAGATCGTGCCGCTTATAATATGATTAAATCTGCACTGGATCGTGGTGATATTAATCAAAACACTAAGCTTATTGAAGCAACAAGTGGTAACACAGGAATTGCTTTGGCGATGATCGCAGGAATTTTTAAACTGGATATTGAATTGGTAATGCCCGAAAATTCTACCAAAGAACGAGTACAGACTATGCGTGCTTTTGGTGCAAAAGTAACGCTTACTCCTGCAGATATAGGGATAGAAGGCTCTAGAGATTATGCAGAAGATAAAGTTAATAACGAAGGGTATGTAATGCTAAATCAATTTGCTAACGATGATAATTGGCGTGCCCATTATAAAACTACTGGACCAGAAATATGGAAAGATACACAAGGTAAAATTACACATTTTGTATCCTCTATGGGGACTACAGGAACCATTATGGGAACATCGACTTATCTCAAAGAACAATCAAAAGATATACAAATTGTTGGGGTACAACCTACAGACGAATCCAGAATTCCCGGAATACGTAAATGGCCAAAAGAATACCTTCCTAAAATCTTTAATCCAAATAAAGTAGACCAGATCATCGAAGTAAGTCAGGAAGAAGCTACTACTATGGCAAAACGATTAGCAAAAGAAGAAGGTGTTTTTTCTGGTATGAGTAGTGGTGGGGCTGTTACTGCTGTTTTAAAATTAGCAAAAACTCTAAAAAGTGGTGTACTGGTTGCTATTATTTGTGATCGTGGAGATCGATATCTAAGCTCTGACTTATTTGAATAAAATCTTAGTTTACATTTTTATCAACTATTCAAAAGTTTTGGGAGTTTGAAATCAAAAATTAGTAACATTTTTATTTTCAAATCATTAACTCCTATTACGAAACTATATTTTAGTTAAATTATTTGATGTAATAATAGATTGGTTTTAATATAGAAACGATGTATACAAGCTCTTAGCAACACCCTAACTTTATTTCGGTCTTTTATTTTTAAGAAATAACCCGTATGAATTGGTTTATCTTTTTTATTTTTGGTCACGAAAATAGCAGTTTGAAACTCATTTTGTTTCAATGTTTTTGCACTTATCTAATCGTATTTCATTCTTATACTATTATAGATAATTGTAAAAATATATACCTATAAAGTAATATGATTTAGATAGAAAAAAATAATATATGAGGGTATACAAATATTTATTATTTATACTAATAGGAACTTTCGTTTTGTATTCAAACTTAAGTTGTGAGCGAGATGATATATGTGCAAAAGGTACTCCAACCACACCTTTTCTTATTGTAAAATTTATTGACTTTGATACTGGCACTGAGGTAAAACCCCCATCAGAGCTACAAATAAAAGCCATTGGTGTAGATACTCCCTTTGCTTTAGGCACTGTAACAGATTCTATTTTAATACCATTAAGAAATGATGTGTCGATCACTGATTATGAATTTACTATTGATTCTGATACTACAAATGATACAGTAACCTCTAATACAGATATTGTGAGTATACAATATACTACGGTAGAAAAATATGTAAGTAGTGCCTGTGGATTTAAGATCAATTATGAGGGACTTACCATATCATCACCTGAAGCAGGAAATGATGATAGCTGGATCAAAAATATAACAATACAAAGAGAGAACGTAACCGATGAAACAGCTGCACACGTATTTATTTTTCATTAATATCTTGATCACTGGCACTGGGTATTTCTATGGGCAAGAAGAGCAAAAGATTAGTGCAAAAGACACCCTTCCTCCCTCAGAAAAATATGGTTTTAGAGCGGGAGCTGACCTAGCTAGATTTATCCGAACGGCAGTTGATGACAACTATTCTGGATTCGAAATTATTGGAGACTACAGATTTTATAAAAAATTCTATCTCGCTGCCGAAATAGGTAATGAGTCCCTAATAAGAGATGAGGAAAACATTAGTGCAGAAGGTTCAGGAAGTTATGCCAGAATAGGTATAGATTATAACATATATGACAATTGGTATGGAATGCAAAATAGTATCTATATAGGATTACGTTATGGGTTTTCTACCTTTGATCAAACTTTACATGATTATTCTATTTATACAAACACCGATTATTTTGGATCAAGTCAAATAACCGAAAGCATCAAATCAGATGATTTAAATGCCAGTTGGGTAGAATTAATGCTAGGCATTAAAGTAGAACTTATAAACAATCTATATCTAGGAGTTAATGTTTCTCTTAGAAATTTAGTCAACCAAAAAAAACCTGATAGGTTTGATAATCTATACATTCCTGGATATGGTCGTACTAATGACTTTAGTAATATAGGTGTAGGCTATGGATACTCTATAAGCTATCTAATTCCTTTTTTTAAGAAAAAAAATTAGATAGTATCTATCACCCCTTACTATTTACTATCTTTTTTTATCAAAATTCACAGGGGCACAAAAACAAAATTAACTATTAAAAACACCTACTTCTCTGACTTTTCAGAAGAATGACAAAAATAGTAAATACAATATTCTTCTTGAAAACAAGATAACAGTTCCTTGTTGCAATACAAGGAATTAGACCTAAAAGAGACTAAATAATTATAAATACTAATAGGTCTATATTCTAACTGAAGTCGGCTAAAATTTAGTACTATAATCCTACTTTGTCATCTAAGAGCGTTCCCTATCGGGTCGGGCTTTTCGCTACAATTCCTCGCCCCTCCTATCGTCGGGCTGTGGGATTTTCACTGCAATCCCTAACGCATGTTTACCAAGAGTTTATAATTCCTGAAAATATAAAACCATAACAGCACTCAGGTCTTCACCTAAAGGCGAGAAATCCCCCCATTACCCAATAGAGACATTAATCTTCTACATATGGAGCGCCTGCCTCTTGCATTTTTTTTGAAAATAAGTTAATTTCATTTTTCAAAGCAGTAAGTCTAGAGGTAATACTTTTCAATTGATCATTAATTATCTTCATTGTATTTAAATGTGTGCTGGTTGGACCATAAGTAGACCGCTCTACTCCTTTATAAATAGAAAACATTCTATCACCTATAGTAGGTTTTGTCTTTTCTCCTATTTGTTGTTTAGAATTATTTCCGAAGAATTCTTTATTTAAATCTGTTATACTTTGTGCTAAAGTATTTAAGCGATTATCTAAATCTCCAGGAGAACTATTTGCTCTTTGCAAGGCCGTTTTCATTGCTTTGATACGCTTTTTTGCCTTACTTATCTGCATATCTACAACAGAAACTCTACCAATAGTATTTTCATAACTTCTCCAGAATTGCGCAACTTTCTCAAGTGTTGCTCCTTTTAATGTACCTTCATACATACGTTTAACAGTAAAAGAAACAGGATCAGAAAGCTGAATTGCTTTTCCCTTCACAACTTTGAATAAAGTAGCAGTATATTTTCCAGGAGGAGCCATAAATCCTTGAGGGGATCCAAATAAATTTTCTTGTTTTTTTAAAGAAATTGCATTTGTAGGGGGGTAGCGTAAATCCCAAGCTATTCTATGAAACCCCGATTTAACAGAACCATTAATTCTACGAATTACTTCTCCATTCTTGTTGGTTATTGTCAGTATAATTTGGGGAGTACTCTCTGTTCGTTCTTCCTCTACCTTATCCCAACCAGGAAAAACTACATCTTTTCCTTTATTCTTTTTCTCTATCTCTTGTCTGATTTCTTTACTTGTTTTCAATCCATCCTTTAAGTAGTATGTCAATACTGCTCCAAAATCGGGATTGGGAGCTACATAATGTGATGCTCCCTGACTTCCCTTTTTATTGTCAAAACTTAAACTAGGTCTTGGGATATACCACCATGCATCTCGTGTTGGAAATAACACTGCTTCTTCGTTCAATTTGGTTTCAGAAACATTTCGCAATAGAGAATAATCATCAAATATAAAAAAACCTCTTCCAAAAGAAGCTCCTATTAAATCATTTTCTTTACGCTGAATTGCCAAATCACGAAATGAAATTGTAGGTATACCTCCTTTCAATTTCACCCAATAATTACCTCCGTTTATTGTAAAATATATTCCAAATTCTGTTGCAACAAATAAAAGATTAGGCTGTATATGATCTTGAACAATTCTCCATACTAATGTTTTTTCTGGAAGATTTCCTTTTATAGATTTCCAAGTTTTTCCATTATCTGTACTCTTCACCAAATAAGGATTAAAATCTCCATATTTATGATTATCAAGAGCTACATATACCGTGTTTGCATCAAAAAGGTCTGCCTTAATATCATTAACAAAAGCTGTTTCGGGAACTCCAGGAAGTGTATTTACATCAATTTTTTGCCAATTACCCCCTCCATCTTCTGTTGCTTGAATTATCCCATCATCGGTTCCTACATAGAGAGTACCTCCTTGTTTTGGGGACTCTGCTATTGAAGTTATTGTATTGTAATTAGACATCGCTGTTAAATCCCAGGGGGCATCCCATGATTGTTTTTTACCCATAATTGGTAACTCTATTCTTTCCTTGTTTTTGGTTAAATCTCCTGATATAGCTTTCCATTTATCTCCCCGATTATCAGATCTCCATAAGCGATGCGAAGCAAAATAGATACGAGCAGGATCATGAGCACTTACCAAAATCGGAGCATCCCAATTAAAGCGTTCAAAATTCTCTTCTGCTCCAGGTTGAGGTTGGATATCAATCACTTCTCCTGTACTTAAATCTACACGAGCCAGATTTCCCTCTTGCCGCTCTGCATACATAATATTAGGATTTCCTGGTTCTGTAGCAGGTTGGTGACCATCCCAATTTAGTACAATCTTCCAATCAGAGTTTTGGATTCCATGCACGTTATCGGTTCTTGATGGTCCACCTTGTGTACTATTATCCTGAGTTCCTCCATAAATATTATAAAATGGTTTAGAATCATCTACCGCAACTTTATAATATTGTGTTACGGGAAGGTTTTCTATAAACCTCCAATTTTTGGTAAGGTCAAAGGTCTCATAGAGTCCTCCGTCTGTTCCTACCAAAAGGTAATTAGGATCTTCTTTCTTAAAAGCTATAGCATGATTATCTCCATGTTTATGCTCTTTATTCATTCTTTTAAATGTTTTTCCTCCATCTTCAGAAATTTGCATTGTATTATCTATCAGGTATAATCTTTCAAAATGATGAGGAGATGCATATAATTCTTGATAATAATGTGGTCCAGTAGCTCCAGCAACTGCATTAGAACGTTTTTCCCAAGTAGTACCACGATCTATAGAACGGTATACTCCTCCTGTTCTTCTATCTAATTCTATTGCTGCATATAAAATATCAGGTTGTTGAGGTGAAATAGCTAATCCTATTTTACCCATCCAGGATTTAGGCAATCCGTTTTTAAGTTTTTCCCATGTTTCACCTCCATCTGTACTACGATGTAGCCCTGACCCTGGTCCTCCACCCATATAGGCAGCAACCGTACGATGCCTCTGCCATGTAGCAGCATAAAGTTGATCTGGATTTCTTGGATCGATTACCAGATCGGTAACACCAACCCATATATCATCTCCAAGTGTTTTTTTCCATGTTTTCCCTCCATCAATAGATTTATACAACCCTCGTTCTCCTCCTTTTTTCCATAAAGGACCTTGAGCAGCTACCCAAATTATATCAGAGTTTTCGGGATGTACAATAATTTTAGAAATATGCTCTGATGTTTTCAACCCCATATTAGTCCATGAAACCCCTCCATCATCACTACGATAAATACCATCACCATATCCCACATGACGTCCTCCTACATTCTCCCCAGTACCTACCCATATCGTATTATGATTAATGGGGTCTATAGTTACACAACCTATAGAATATGATGTTTGATCATCAAAGATTGGTTTCCAAGTGGTCCCTGAGTTTACAGTTTTCCATACTCCTCCCGAACCAACAGCGACATACCAAATACTTTCATTTTTAGGATGAATAGCAACATCAGCGATCCTACCTGACATAAAAGCTGGACCTATGTTTCTTAATTTTAATCCAGAGAATACTGAATCTGATAATGCAGTGGATATTTCTTGTTTCGCTTTAGCACGTTGCCCATAGATTGAAACAGTAAATGCAAGCAAAAATAATATGAAAAAGAATTGTGTGAATTTTGTTTTCATGAGAATATAATTGATAGTTAGCTTCATAAAGAAGTAGAAAATTATTGTTATTTCAATAATAATCTCTTAACAAAAACATAAAAGTGTATAAATATTATTTTACATATCTATATCTCCCTCATTTTCATATTTATATTACTAGTTTTCAAAACCTAAAAAGAAAATAAATGACCTTAGGTAGTAATGATTCTATTACATTTGATGTCTTTGTTTAATCTTACAACTTTTATAACCTTTTGTAAATTTCCAATTATAATAATGAGCGATTATCAAAAAACCTGTTCCTAAGAAATGTAATGTTTTTTCCACTAAATGATTTTCTATTAAAAGCCCAATACTAAAAAGGACTAATGTTGTTATAAACAGAAAAGATGGTGATGATTTACCATGGTATCTTTTATATCCATTATACATTACAAACATTGCAATCATCATACTAGTTCCTATTAAAAAAAACTCGTAGAATTCATCAGTTAAAAAAACAAGTCCCATCAAAGGGAAAAGAGCTATACATATAGGCAAAAGTACGCAATGAAGCATACATAAAAATGATGTAAAAAACCCTATGAAATCCCAATTTACACGTATTGTTTTATGTATCATGATAATATAAAATTGATCAATTATTATAGATCGTATCCTTATTTTTTTAAACAGTCGCTTAATTCTTTACTATTGTTATCCCTAACATGAAACATTTTTTTATCATAACTAAAAAAATTGGTACAATAGTTATCAGATTTTTTTTATTTTTCAATGTTGAATCAAATTAAAGCAACAATGTTGCAATAATACAAAAAATATAGTTTCCAATTATGCTTTAAGAATGAAAAAAACAAGAAACACGCAAAAACAAGATTTCGTTATTGATATACTTACAAATGCAAAGCATACTATGTCTGTAGAGGCCATTTTAAAAGAAATGCCTATAAAGGTTAATAAAACTACCGTATATAGAATCTTAGAACGGTTTGCAGAAAAAGGAAAAGTACATTTTGTAACTGGTGAGCACGGCAAAGCTTATTATGCACTTTGTAATGATTGTAATATCAAACACGAAATGCATAATCATATTCATTTTCAATGTAAATCTTGTAAAAAAGTAACTTGTTTACCTTATGAAATAGAAGTTCCCGAACTTAAGAACTTTGAAATACAAGAAACTCAATTCCTCATGATAGGAATTTGTGATATATGTATTAGCTAAAGGTCAATTCTTATATTTAGCCTTTTTACTTCCTGCATACATTTCATACTTAACTAATCGAGCTTCTAACTTTCCGTTAAATACTTTTATTTTTCTAGATGGTCGAAGTCCGACATGTTTTAAGGCTTCAAGATTTGCGGTAATAAACCAAGCATTAGTACCTGGATAATTTTGTTTCAGTGTATCTCCTATTTGTGAATAAAACTCTTCGATATTAACTTCTAATCGTTCATCATAAGGAGGATTAAATGCAATATGAAGTGGTCCTTCTACTTCTTTTGTAGATTCAAAGAAGTTTCCTTCTTTTATTTTTATAAAATCAGTAAGATTTGCATTTTCTACATTGATATTAGCTTTTCTAACTGCAGAATATTCTTTATCTATTCCGATTATTGAATAATGAAAATCTCTGGTTTTATTCAGACAAGCTTCTTCTATTTTTTCAAATAAATCTAAATCCCAATCTATCCATTTTTCGAAAGCAAACTCTTTACGATTTATATTTGCAGGGATATTACAAGCAATCATTGCCGCTTCAATAGCCATAGTACCACTACCGCACATAGGATCTAAAAAGTCACTTTGCCCATCCCAACCAGAAAGCAATAGCAAACCAGCTGCCAAGACTTCATTAATCGGAGCAATATTAGTTGCTGTACGATATCCCCTATGGTGCAATGATCCACCAGAGCTATCTAAAGATACTGTACATAAGTCCTGCTGAATATGAATATCAATCGAAAGATCTGGATATTCTGTATCTACATTTGGTCTTTCTCCCGTTTCTTCTCTAAATTTGTCTACAATAGCGTCTTTTGTTTTTAAAGCAATGAAACGAGAATGACTGAAAATAGTAGAGTTGACTGTAGCATGGATTGCAAAAGTATCATCTAAATCTAGATACTCTTTCCATCGTATACTTTGAATAAAATTATATAAATCTTTTTCGTTTCTTATCTTTTGGGATGTAATTGGTTTTAAAATTTTTACTGCGGTTCTCAAACATAAGTTTGCTTTATACATAAAACCTGTATCCCCATAAAAACTAACCATACGGTTTCCTATTTCTACTTTTTGAGCTCCTATTTTTCTAAGTTCACTTGCAAGAACTTCTTCAAAACCAAAAAGGGTTTTGGCTACCATTTTAAACGAATTACTCACTATTCTTATTTTCGACACGAAGGTATTCAAATTTTTAAGCGTAAAGGTTTAAAACTTTAAACGACTTCTATAGTTAAACCGTAAAAATACACTAATTTTGCGCCCTATGCTAAAAGATTCAACAATGTGGTATACATCATGGTTTGACACGCCATATTATCATATCTTATATAAAGACAGGGATCATACTGAAGCTAAAGACTTTATGGATAACATCACTAAATATCTAAGCTTAGAAACTGGTGAAAAAATTTTGGATTTAGCTTGTGGTAAAGGTCGACATAGTATTTATTTAAATACATTAGGTTATGATGTAACTGGTATAGATCTCTCTAAAAATAGTATTGAATATGCCAAACAATTTGAAAACGAAACATTAAATTTTCAGGTGCATGACATGTGTTTACCATATTCTGAAAAATTCTCTGCTATTTTTAACCTTTTTACCAGCTTTGGCTACTTTGACAAAGAAGAAGATAATCTAAATACAATTAAAGCGATTAAATCAAATCTAAATAAAAAGGGATTTGGGGTTATTGATTTTATGAATGTTGATTATATCATTAAGAATCTGGTAGCTCAGGAAACAAAAAAAGTTAATAATATTGTATTTAATATTAAGAGACACTATCAAAACGGTTATATCTTTAAAGAAATTAGATTTAGAGATAATAACGAAGATTTTTTATTTACCGAACGTGTTAAAAGCATTACATTGAGTGATTTTGAAAATCATTTTAAAAATGCTGATATAAACTTGTTAGACGTTTTTGGCAATTATAAACTTCAAAAGTTTGATAAAACCACTTCACCTAGACTCATATTAATTTTTAAATAGTGTATAACTACATATTATCCATAATAGCTGTATTCATAGGAGCTTTATTAATTTTTGTTTTTAAAACTTCTGATCAGAAGAGGTTAAAATTACTTTTAGCTTTTAGTGGTGCTTTTCTTCTTGCAATCACCATTTTTGATTTATTACCAGAAGTATTCGAAGATAATCTATTTGCAAAACGTACTGGTGTTTGGATTATGATAGGTATTCTTCTTCAAAAAGTACTAGAATACTTCTCTAAAGGAGCAGAACATGGACATATTCATCTTCATGAAGAAACTCGTCAGATTCCAAAATTATTATTTATTAGTTTAGGTCTGCATGCTATACTCGAAGGGTTTCCGATACACCATACAGATGGGATTCTTTTAGGTATAATCATACATAAAATTCCTATTGCTATGATTTTAACTACTTTCTTATTAAATACCAAAATCAAAAAAAGCGTCATTATCATATCATTAACTCTATTTGCGCTAATGACTCCTCTGGGAACTTTTATTGCTGAAAATTTTACTATGATTCAGGATTATTATAAAGAAATTACGGCATTGGTTATTGGTATATTTCTACATGTGTCTACTACAATTCTTTTTGAGAGTAATGAAGGGCATAAATTTAACATTACAAAGCTTATGGTTATTCTTGTAGCTACTGCTACAGCATATCTTATATAATGTTTAGCAAATCAGAATCAAAACAAATACGTCAGGAATTCTGGACCAGTTTTGGTAAAGAATACCCTCGTAAGTGGTTACTGTATAATACCAAAATTAAAGATGTAACTCTTAAGTTTACATTTACTACAAAAAAGGGCCAAGTATCTATTGATGTTGAACCCTATGATAAGATAATAAAGGCATATTATTATGAGAAATTTATTAGTTTAAAAAAGATTCTTACCAGCAAATTTATAGAAGATATTATTTATGATGAGTTCTACGAACTTGATAATGGTAAGATTATATCTCGTATCTATGTAGAAATAGATAATGTAAGCATTCATAATAGGAACACCTGGTCTGAAGCCATGGTTTTTTTATCAAAAAACATGGATAAACTTGAGAAATTTTTCTTAG
>CAKMZM010000124.1:0-5239 GCA_929200365.1 uncultured Flavobacteriaceae bacterium
GCCTAATAATTTTATGGTTTATCAAGACCTCACAGGTCTCTAAGACCTGTGAGGTAAACAACAACTCAATAACACACTAATAATCAATTACTTAAGTGTTTGTCCTAATTTTTTGTCGTGTACTTAGAAAAAAATATATAATTATAATCAGCTACAATCCCCTTCAATATTCTCAAATAGAGGAAATTAATTTTCCCTTCAGGGTGCTTAAGAGGTTAATCAATAAAGGAAATTTATCGTACACTCAAAAAAAAACAATTTATAAATATCCATAGTCTTTATTATTTTAAACCATTCAAACACTCCTAAGAATTAGCTAACCTAACCAACTACAACCATTAAAAAAATTTATATTCAAAATTATTGTCTTCTACATAAATATTTGATGTGGAATCCAAACTCATATTTTGTACCCTAATTTTACTATATTTTTCATAAATTTTGTTAATTTATTGTTAGTATGATATTTATAATCATACATTTTTATCAAAGTACTTGGTAATTTATGTTGTAAACGATTATGTTTGAAAACTGAATACAAAAATTCAAATTCTACATAAAAATGTAGTTAGATAACCATAAATTTATCCAGCGTGGGAAGAAAATCTATACTTAAAAATAGAAAGAAAAAAAACAAAAAAGTAGAACAATGGACTCAAGCTATACTCCCCAAATTAAAGACTAAAGATTTAGGAGAATTAACCATGGATGATCTTGCCTTGCTTATGAAAAAGAGTAAATCTACTATCTATCAATACTTTACTACAAAGGAGGAAGTTTTTGAATACATTACACAAGTAAGAATCGATTATTTATATACTTATAAAAGTCAGATTACAAAAGAAATTTTAAAATTAGATTACAGATGTGAGACTCTTGGTCAAATTCTTATAGAAGGTGCTAAGGATGTTTCTTCGTT
The DNA here is from genome assembly GCA_929200365.1 of uncultured Flavobacteriaceae bacterium. Classification (GTDB taxonomy): domain Bacteria; phylum Bacteroidota; class Bacteroidia; order Flavobacteriales; family Flavobacteriaceae; genus Aquimarina. Next base: position 920 of record CAKMZM010000124.1, read on the forward strand.
TTTTTTAAGGCAATTGAAACAGCATTACCCTATGGCATGGAAAATCATTGAAGAATTTTTATCTGAATTACTCGAAAACTTAAAACAATTTTACATTTTAGGAATAGAAAACAAGATTTTCAAACCCTTATCATCAGAACTTCTTATTAAACTAGACGAATATTTCATCAGACAGCTAATCACTGATGATAATTTCTTTGATCAGACTGAAGATACATTAGAGTCTGTAATTAGAGATTATATATTTTTAAAATTTGAAGGACTTAAAAAAACAAACTAAGAAAATCTCAAAATACGCAAAATTTCTATTCATACCTTATAGTTATCACACATTCATAGCATACATTTTTTCTCTAAGCTCTTTAATTTTCGGGTCGCTCATATATTCATCGAATGTAGCATAACGATCAATGACCCCGTTTGGTGTTAGTTCGATTACTCTGTTACCTACAGTTTGAGCAAATTCATGATCATGAGTAGTAAATAAAACTGTACCCTTAAACTTTTTTAATGAATTATTAAAAGCAGTAATTGACTCTAAATCGAGATGATTTGTAGGTTCATCCAACATCAATACATTTGCTCTTGTCATCATCATTTTAGATAACATACAACGAACTTTTTCACCTCCTGATAATACATTTGATTTTTTTAACGCTTCTTCGCCACTAAAAATCATTTTTCCTAAGAATCCTCTAATAAATACTTCTTCTCTTTCTTCTTCTGTAGTTGCCCATTGGCGTAACCAATCGACTAATGTAAGATCATTTTGAAAATATTCACTATTATCTGCTGGTAAATAGGATTGGGTAGTGGTAATTCCCCAGCTAAATTTACCTGAGTCTGCTTCTTGTTTATTATTTAGTGCCTGGTAAAATGCAGTTGTAGCTCTTGAGTCTTTAGAGAAGACAACAACTTTATCTCCTTTGGTTAAATTAATATCAATATCTTTAAATAATGTATCTCCATCCTGGCTTGCAGCCAATCCTTCTACATTTAGGATTTGATCACCAGCCTCTCTATCTCTTTCAAATATTATAGCAGGATAACGACGACTTGATGGTTTAATATCTTCGATATTGAGTTTTTCTATCATTTTTTTACGAGAGGTAGCTTGTTTAGATTTTGCTACGTTTGCACTAAATCTCGCAATAAATTCTTGTAATTCTTTTTTCTTCTCTTCTGCCTTTTTATTCTGTTGAGCTCTTTGTCTTGCTGCTAATTGAGAAGACTCATACCAGAATGTATAATTACCACTGTAGTGATTTATTTTACTGAAATCAATATCCGAAATATGTGTACATACTGCATCCAAAAAATGACGGTCATGAGAGACCACAATAACTGTATTATCAAAATTTGCCAAAAAGCTTTCTAACCATGAAATGGTTTCATAATCTAAGTCATTTGTTGGCTCATCCATTATTAAAACATCTGGATTACCAAACAAACATTGTGCTATCAATACTCTTACTCGTTGTTTAGTATCAAGATCAGACATTTGTGTATAATGCAATTCTTCTTTGATACCCAAATTAGAGAGCATTGCTGCTGCATCACTATCGGCATTCCAGCCATTCATTTCTTCAAACTGCACCTGTAACTCACCTATTTTTTCTGCATTTTCGTCTGTATAATTGGCATAAAGGGCATCTATTTCTTTCTTTATTTTATAAAGAGGCTTATTACCCATAATTACTGCTTCTAGTACAGTATACTCATCATAGGCATAATGGTTCTGTTCTAAAACAGACATTCGTTTCCCTGATTCTAGATGTACATACCCTGATGTAGGTTCCATTACACCAGAAAGAATTTTAAGAAACGTAGATTTTCCTGCGCCATTGGCACCAATAATACCATAGCAATTGCCCTGTGTAAAAGAAGTATTTACTTCATCAAAAAGTATTCGTTTACCAAATTGAACAGAAAGATTAGAAACTGATAACATGAGTATGAAAAATTGTAAAGTTTGAATTTGCCGCAAAAGTAGAAAAATGGATTCAGAACCTAAAACAATCCATCATTAATTTAAAGAGTTATCTCACAATATATTTTATACCAAGAAAGTGAAAAGAACTCAATATTCAATTCACTAACACACATAGAATTAACTTATAATTAACAACCGTAACAGGAGTTTCTTTTATTTTTGAAAAATATAGTACATTAATTTTTATAGAATCAAAAATGCAATTTTCAATAGTAAAATATTTTTTACAAGTTTCTTTTTTATTATGCTTTGTATGTAGTTGTGGTTCTTCGGAAAAAGACAATAATGAATACACATATTTTGGGGGTGAAATTGTAAATCCTAATACAAATTATGTGGTTCTGTCTAAAGGTTATGACTATAGAGATACTATCCTACTGGATAAAAATAATAGATTTTCGCATAGAATAGAAAACTTAGAAGATGGGCTGTATTCTTTTAAACATAATCCAGAATACCAAGTAGTACTTCTGGAAAAAGGAGATAGTGTACTGATTCGATTAAACACTTTAGAATTTGATGAGTCTTTAGTTTTTACTGGTAAAGGTTCTGAAAAAAATAATTTTTTAATCGATTTGTTTTTACAAAATGAAATTGAGCGAGAAAATTTAAAAAGAATAGGTTTCAGATCCCCCCCAGCATATTTTAAAAAAAAGCAAGACTCTTTATTAAATATAAAATCAGTAGCTTTTAAAGAGTTAATCTATAAAAATGAATTGAGTAATTTGGCAAAAAAACTCACTCAAGCTTGTTTTGTATATGAACATTATATGAAACATGAACTTTACTCTAATATCCATCATAAAATGGGAAACTCTAATACTATTCAAGAATTGCCTGCTTCTTTTTTTAGTTATAGAAATCAGGTTGACTTTAATGATGATGAGCTAAAAAGGTTATATTCATACAATAGATTCTTAAATTGTTATTTTGCAAACGCTTCTCGTTCTAATTATAAAAACCAGCAGCATTTATCACAATATAGTTATAAGTTGGGAAGCACCATACATCAATTAGATTTGATAGATAGTATGATAGTGCACCCATATATTAAAAATAGTTTATTAAGAAGATCTACTCTTCGTTTTTTACTTAAAGAGAGTGAAAATAATCAAGAATCTGATAAAATTTTAAATCATTATTTATCAATAAGCACTAATAATCGATCACAACAAGAATTAAAAAAATTAGCTAGACATATTTCAAAATTGAGACCAAATAAAATTATTCCTGATCAGGATTTAATTTCTTCAGAAGGTAAAACCATGAAATTATCATCGCTTTTTAACAAACCCATCACTGCTTTATATTTTTGGTCTATAGAAAGTAAAGATCATTATGTAAAGGCTCATGAAAAAGCAACACACCTTAGTTCTTTATATTCTGGCATCGATTTTATTGCTCTTAATATTGATCCTGAGCAAACAAAAAATTGGTTAAAAACTATAAAAAGGCATCGTTATAATTTGGATAATGAATACGGGTTTAAATACCCAAAATGTTCTTCAGAAGAATTGGTAATTCATTATAGGAATAAAGTTATTCTTGTAGATCAAGAAGGTAAGATAATAAATTCTGGTGCAGATTTGTTTGCTCCTGTTTTTGAGAAACAGCTTATGCAATATACCCAATTGGCAAATTTAGAGAATTAAAAAGCTACTCATAGAGCAGCTTTTTATATAATATTTGTTAAAAAAAATTAAACTAATTTCCTTTTTTGTAATCTGCAAGAAACTTAGCCAAACCAATATCTGTTAACGGGTGCTTTAATAAACCTTCAATAGAGGAAAGAGGTCCTGTCATTACGTCTGCTCCTATCTTTGCACAATCAATTACATGCATTGTATGTCTCACCGAAGCTGCCAAAATCTGTGTGTCAAATCCATAATTATCATAAATCAATCTAATTTCTGCAATAAGATTAAGTCCGTCTGTAGAAATATCATCTAATCTACCTATAAACGGAGAAACATAAGTTGCTCCTGCTTTGGCAGCAAGTAGAGCCTGTCCCGCAGAAAACACCAAAGTACAGTTGGTTTTAATCCCTTTATCACTAAAGTATTTTATCGCTTTTACACCATCTTTGATCATTGGTACTTTTACAATAATCTGATCATGAAGCTTTGCCAGCTCCTCTCCTTCTTTAATGATACCTTCAAAATCTGTAGAAATTACCTCTGCACTTACATCTCCAGTAACAATTTCACATATTTTCTTGTAGTGTTCAATAATATTTTCTTTACCAGTGATACCTTCTTTAGCCATCAAAGATGGATTCGTTGTTACTCCATCCAAAACTCCTAAATCTTGCGCTTCTCTTATCTGAT
>CAKMZM010000124.1:5339-10922 GCA_929200365.1 uncultured Flavobacteriaceae bacterium
GGATTCGTTGTTACTCCATCCAAAACTCCTAAATCTTGCGCTTCTCTTATCTGATCAAGATTTGCAGTATCAATAAAAAATTTCATAATATTGTTTTTAAAATTGTTGTGTTTTAATTTTTGTATTTTTTATAGACCGCGAATATAAACATAATCATTGTGTAGTAGTAAAATCTTTCTGTTAATTAAAAAATATCTTCTCTTTAAAAAATAAAATACATTTAAAACACTAATAAGCATATATTTATATCAAATCTTATAATGATTCATAAGCATTTTCTCGTATACTTTATCGGGTAAAATTCGTTTTAGTACAATAGAAAACTTTTGCATAAAAGCTCCTACTTTATAATGTACTTTTGGTTTTTTGGTTTTTATGATCTTAAAAACAGCTTTGGCCATTTCTAAAGGATCATTACCCAAATCTACATGACTATCCATTAACTTTAATGTATCACCATATGGTTTTTCATATGGAGAATTTTTAATCACAGGAGCATGGTAACGTCCCGCTGCAATATTGGTTGCAAAATCTCCAGGAGCAACATTAGTCATCCTAATATTAAAATCTTTCAATTCCATTCGCCAGGCCTCAGTAGTCATTTCTAACGCAGCTTTAGAGGCGCTATAAACCCCTCTATAAGGTAACCCCATATATCCTGCAATAGAAGTAACATTAATAATTAATCCACTTCGCTGTTTTCGCATCACTGGTAAAACCGCTTTGGTAACATTGATTGGACCAAAATAATTTGTAGTAAAATTTCGTACTACTTCTTCATTAGGAATTTCTTCTATTGGTCCAGTAATACCAGCTCCAGCATTATTAATTAACACATCCAGTTTTCCGTGTTTTTCTTCAATAGTAGTAACGGCAGATTTGATACTGTCTATATTGGCTACATCTAACTGTAAAAGGGTAAACTCTTTAAAATTATCAAATCGAGAAGGGTTTCGGCTCGTACCGTATACAATATATCCTTTTTGTACCAAAAATATTCCTATTGATTTTCCTATCCCAGAAGACCCTCCTGTAATTAAAACTACAGTCTCGTTTTGATTTGTGTTCATACCGCAAATATACAATTCTGATTAACGAATTATAAATATTATGAAATATCATTTGTTTAACTAAGAATAACAAAAGGAAAAATATCGATATGAAAGTACGTAGCATCAAGGCACAAAAAAAGGCAAGCTACCTACATCACACTGCTACAACCGTCTACCTTTGCTGCGTTCCCGCCCTGGAGGATTCAACAGGAGCTAGTTGTGTAGGACTTGCCGCTGCAAAGATACAATCTTTAGGATATAAAACAATGATTTTTTAAACCCAATTAAAATAAATATCTTGCTTAAAATTTAATTATTACAATGAAGATTCATAACTCCTTCGTCATCATTATTTTAAGCATTCTATGTTTTTCTTGTGGAAGTAATCACGATAAACAAAAAAAATACTTTTCAATTAATACTGAGAATAATAAGACCAAATTTAAACTTGGTGAAACGCTAAAAGCAAATATCATAAATGCTCAAAATATAAAAATTGATTCTGTTACCTTTCTTTTAGATAACAAAAAAGTGGTTTCAAAAAAAGGTTTTAGTTATGAAGAAAAAATAGATGATGAGAAACTAGGAAATCATACTCTAGTTGCTCAAGTTTTTTATAATGGAAATATCGATACTATATCCAAAAAAGTAGTTTTTCTTAATAATATATCTCCAAAATTATACTCTTATAAAATTATTGCAGAATACCCTCATGATAAAGAAGCTTTTACTCAGGGGTTAGAATTTCATAGAGATACATTATATGAAAGTACTGGTAAAAAAGGGATGTCATCTTTAAGAAAACTTAATTATAAAACTGGAGAGGTTCTTGTAAAAAAGGATATCGCAAAGGAATATTTTGCTGAAGGTATTACCATTATGAATGAAAAAATATTTCAACTGACCTGGACATCTAAAGAAGGATTTATCTATGACCTTACTACCTTAGAGAAAACTGGAAGTTTTGCGTATAACCAAAGTAAAGAAGGTTGGGGATTGTGTAATAATGGAGATCAAATCTACAAGAGTGATGGTACAGAAAAAATCTGGATACTCGACCCTAATACCCTTGCAGAAAAAAATTATATAGAAGTTACTACAAATAAAGGTGTTAAATCCAGATTTAATGAATTAGAATGGGTTGATGGAAAAATTTATGCCAATACTTGGCAAAAAGATGGAATTGCTGTAATCAACCCCTATAGTGGTGCTTTGGAAGCTGTAATTAATCTAAGTGGGCTGCGCAAAAAAGTAACACAACATGAAAATCTGGATGTATTAAATGGTATAGCGTATATGGCAGACACAAAACGACTATTTGTTACTGGTAAAAACTGGGATAAGCTTTTTGAAATTGAGGTTATTAAAAAACCATAGGGTTTCTCAAAAAACCAAGTATAGCTGTTAAACAGGAGTATTTCATTCTAACTCTATAGTACTATAAAGGTTCAATCCTTAATAAATTTATGCAACACTATAATAAGTCGTTCGTTATTGTAATAGACAGATAATAAACCGTACCTTTGCGGCTTATTTTTAGCTATATGAATAAATTTGAAGCATTAGGTCTTGGTGACGCCATTATTAAGGCAGTGAATGATATGGGTTTCGAAACCCCAAGTGAAGTACAGGAAAAGGCAATCCCTATTTTATTAAATGACGATACGGATATTGTTGCTTTAGCACAAACAGGTACAGGAAAAACAGCTGCTTTCGGCTTTCCTTTAATCGAAAAAATTGATAGTAGTAGTAGGATTACACAAGGCTTAATCCTCTCTCCTACTCGTGAACTTTGTTTACAAATTACTAATGAACTTAAAAACTACTCAAAGTATATTCCTGGATTGCACACTGTAGCAATTTATGGTGGAGCTAGCATAACAGATCAGGCAAAACAAATAAAACGTGGTGCCCAAATTGTAGTGGCAACTCCTGGGCGAATGCAGGATATGATCAACCGTAAAATGGTAGATATTACAAATATTAATTATTGTGTATTGGATGAAGCCGATGAAATGCTAAACATGGGATTTTATGAAGATATTAATACCATTTTATCTCACACTCCAGAAGATAAAAATACTTGGTTGTTCTCTGCCACTATGCCAAAAGAAGTTTCTACCATTGCAAAACGATTTATGCAAACTCCTATAGAAATTACTGTAGGGCATAAAAATACTGGTTCTAAAAATGTTTCTCATGAGTATTATGTAGTAAATTCTCGTGATCGATATGCTGCTTTGAAACGACTAGCAGATGCAAATCCTGATATCTTTTCTGTTATTTTTTGCCGTACCAAACGAGATACCCAAAAAGTAGCAGAAAATCTTATCGGAGATGGATATAATGCAGCAGCATTGCATGGTGATCTTAGTCAAAATCAACGTGATTTGGTGATGAAAAGTTTTAGAAATCGCCAAATACAGATGCTAGTTGCTACAGATGTAGCTGCACGTGGTATTGATGTAGATGATGTTACTCATGTGATTAATTATCAACTTCCTGATGAGATAGAAACATATACACATAGAAGCGGAAGAACTGGACGTGCTGGAAAAAGTGGTGTTTCAATGGTTATCGTCTCTAAAAGTGAAGTCAGAAAAATTAGATCCGTAGAACGAATCATTAAAAAGAGCTTTGAGAAAAAAGAAATTCCTAGTGGTGAAGAAATATGTCAGGTTCAACTATTTCATTTGGCCAGTGACATTGGGAAAGCAGAAATAAATCATGAAATCGATAGTTATTTACCATCTATTAATGAGGTGTTAGAAGATTTTTCTAAAGAAGAATTGATCAAAAAATTCTTTTCTGTAGAATTTTCTCGTTTTCATAATTACTATAAAAAATCAAGAGATCTAAATGCTGAGGCAAATAATAAGGAAAGTAATTCTGGTAGAGATGGCAGCACACGTTACTTTATAAATGTAGGAGAAAAAGATGGATTTGACTGGATGACACTAAAAGATTTTCTGAAAGATGTATTAGAGCTGCAAGGCGATTCTTTAAGTCGGGTAGATGTAAAAGAAAGTTTTTCTTTTTTCAATACCAATACCGAGCACCAAGAGCGGGTTCTTCAGGTTTTTGAAGATTTCAGAATGGAAGGAAGAAAAGTTAACGTAGAAATCTCTAAGGGTTCTGGTCGTAAAGGAGGTAGACGTCGTCGCGATAATGATAATGGTGGTGGTTTTAAAGGAAAACGCAGAAGCAATGGGTTCAAACCTAAAGGCAAAAAACGTTTTGATTCTAAAGAAGATAGAGGTAGTGGAGGTCATAAAAACAGAGATCGTAGAAAACGTAGTGATCGTAAATGATGTAAAGATTTCAACTTATATTTTCAATAAGAATATTTATGTAAACAACTAAATACAAAGAACTTATATAGATAAAATAATTTTTATCGTGATTTTTATGTTATATATTTATAATTGAACACCATATTACATATATGAAGAGAATATTACTTTACATAGCATTATTAACAGGTATAACTACATACGGGCAGGTAAATGATTTAAGCACTGTATCAGGAAAAGTATTAAATGCAGCTAATGATCAGATACTAGAAAATGTACATATTGTTAATCTTAGTCAGGTAATAGGTACAATTACAAATTCTAACGGAGGGTTTAATATTCCCGCCAAAGTAAATGATACTTTATATTTCTCTTATATTGGGTATAAACCATTACAAGTTAGAGTAACTAACGATTGGGTTAAGTTTGGAGAGGTTAAGATTAAGATGACCGAGCTGGGAATTGCACTAGAAGAGGTAGTTGTTGCCGATGTACAACTTACGGGTTACCTAGAGATTGATGCTAAAAGAATTCCTGTTTACAATAATTACAGGTATAGTATTTCTGGTTTAAACTCTGGTTATGAAGGTGGTAATAAGCAGCCTGGAGCTGTAAACAAGGTACTTGGTGCCATTTTTAATCCTGCAGATTTTTTATATAATATATTTAGTAAACGCTCAAAAGAGTTGAGGAAATTACGTAAAATGAAAAAAGACGACGAGATTAGAAACCTTTTGGAGACCAAATTTGATCGTGCTACCTTAATGGCTCTTTTACAAGTAGGACGGCTGGATATAGATGAGATTTTACGTAATTGCAACTATTCTGTTGATTTTATAAAATTTGCAAATGATCTTCAAATCCTCGATGCCATAAGTGAATGTTATGAGGAATACAAAATACTAGACAGAAAGTAATCTACATATAAGAAGAGTTATAGTATAATCAACGTAATGAATGCAATGCAATTCGGTTTCCTTCTGAATCGATAAAATACGCCATATATCCATGTTCTTCAGAAATTTGCTTTTTGTCTAAAACTACTTTTCCTCCTGCATCTGCTACCTTACTCATTTCATTAGCAACGTTATCACAAGAAAAATACACCAAAACTCCATCTTCACTAGGTTTATAATGTTCTCCAGCATAGATTAATGTTCCTGTAGCAATTCCTGCTTGATTTTGATTCGGGAACCACCCCATTTGTACACCTTCCATATCATGAAGGCTAATTTCTA
>CAKMZM010000125.1 GCA_929200365.1 uncultured Flavobacteriaceae bacterium
AACAAGGGGTAAAAGGAAAAAGACTCAAAGCGGCTTGGGATCAAGAATATTTAATAAAAGTTTTACAGGTAAAAGTATGAGTTTGCCCTGCTCACCTCATCGAAAAAAATCCAATCTTGATCTTTATAATTATTAACCATTCTAATCGGTGTCATAGTTTGCTTCCCATCAACCACTTTAAGTCCAAAATAAATTTGAATGTATTTTACATCCAAAGCACTAACAGTAAAGTCCTTTCGGACTAATGGTATTGGTTTTGATTTTACCCAAGACATATTTTCGTGATAATCATTCTTCATAATCACGCCTTTAAGTTTTACTGGTTTTTGCTTTTGATCTTGTGAATTAACCAACTGAAATAATAGAACTGTAAAAAATAAACATAAAACTCTTTTCATAATTTTAATTTTTTTCTGCCAGTTCCTACAGAGAATTATACAAAAAAAGAAGCGTGGAACTGAATCGTCATTCTTAAAGGCATCGCCAGAAGCCTACAGTCAAACAGAAACAGACCACGCCCAAACGGACGTAGTTTAATCTGTATTCCTGACTGTATTATGAAACTGGCGATTTCTTAAGAATAGAATACGATACGCTACTATGTTATTATGTTGTAGTTAAAAACTACTTGTTTGTTTTTTCTATGATTACGTCATCTAAATCTTTTATAAAATTTTCAATTTGTTTCCTTTTATCGACCCACTTCTGGTTGACAATAAACTTTGTTAGTTGATACAATATAATTAATCCGATCAATAAAGCAAGAAGTAGAAATACAAAATTATCTTTTTCTTCAATCGAATAAGGAATACAATCATTAAAATTTCGCTCTGCGTATCTATAAAGAATATCAATCTTCAAATACCTTGTTACAAATAACCCAATAATAGCTAATAAGATAACTTCGAATTTCTTGAAATTAATTCCTTTCATCTGCTATAATCTATTTGCAGCAACATTTCTAAGTTCCTTTACCTCAACTGCATCGTAATATTCGGTCATTTTTTTTACACGATGTTTGATCCTCTCGTCATCTACCCAAGACCTTATTGAAAACTTAACTTTTGAATTGGAGAACTTATTGCCAATCTCAGGAAATCCACGATGTAAATGCCCTTTGGCAATCTGCTTTAAAGATTGCCCTGTACTATAAAAGTAGGATTAAATCAACCCAAAACCTCATTTTCTATCCTAACTTCAAAATGATAAATCACAACTAGACTTCAAGTCAAAAATTTAACATTATTTCCTCATGTTTTTTAACAAAACATTGCCGAAAATGATAATATAATATCGTTCTTAGCTAATTTATAACATGAAATCAAACAATATCACGATATCTTTGAAAAAATCACTGAATTACATATTTCTTTAAAATTAAATTTCTGATTAATGATAAACTATAATACTATTAAACGGGCTTGCTACATAATTTTGGCTATACTAAATGTAAGCATCTTATCTGCCCAACAATCAAATCTTTCTCTAGAAAAGATTTTTAGCAGTAATGACTTTTCTTTAGAACGATCAAAAACTTTAAAATGGTTTGAAGGAGGAAATTCATATACAACCTTAGTGCCTTCTATAGAAAACGAAAGATATTATGATATTATAAAAACAGATACTAAAACGGGGAAACAGAGTATCTTGATCCCCGCAAAGTGGTTAATTCCTGAAGGAAAAGGTGATCCACTGCCTATAGAAAACTACATCTGGTCTACTGATAAAAATAAAGTTCTATTATTTACCAACTCCTCTAGAGTATGGAGATATAATACTAAAGGAGATTATTGGGTATTACACTTAAAAACAAAAAAACTAGTTAAATTGGGTGGAGAAAAAGCAAAATCTTCTTCTCTCATGTTTGCCAAGTTTTCTCCTGATGGAAATAAGGTAGGGTATGTAAGAGAACACAACATTTATGTTGAATCACTTACTGATGGAAAAATCACTGCATTAACAACAGATGGAACAGATAAAATTATTAATGGAACTTTTGATTGGGCATACGAAGAAGAATTTTCCTGTCGCGATGGTTTTAAATGGAGTCCTGATGGCAGTAAGATTGCATACTGGAGAATTAATGCCAGTAAAATTAAGGACTTTCTTATGATGAATACTACAGATTCTATCTATTCATACACAATACCAGTACAATATCCTAAAGCAGGAGAAAAACCGTCTGAAGCAAAAATTGGAGTAGTTGATGCTGCATCTGGAGAATCTACAATCTGGATGAAGTTATCAGGAGATGCCAGTAATCAATATATCCCACGTATGATTTGGAATCCAGATTCCAAATCATTATTGGTACAGCACATCAACAGAGCTCAAAACCATAACAAAGTAACACATTGCAATGTTTCAGATGGTAATACAAACGTTATCTATGAAGATAAAGAAACTGCTTGGCTAGAAGCTGTTGATGATTTTAAATACCTCAATGATCGTAGTACATTTACCTGGGTAAGTGAAAAAAGTGGATGGAAAGCGCTGTATTTTGTTACTGATGGTAAAGAAAATCAGGTATCCCCTACTGATTCTGATATGATCAATATTGAATTAATTGACGAAAAAAATGGATGGTTATATTATATGGCAAGCCCAGAAAATGCTACTCAAAGATACCTTTACAGAATCAAACTTGATAAAAAAGGAATCCCAGAAAGGTTATCTCCAAAAGATCAACTAGGAACCCATAAATACGATATTGCTCCAAACGCAAAATTTGCTAAGCATACGTATTCTAAATCAGGGCTTCCTCCTACTACCGATATCATTTCTTTACCCGATCATGAAGTGATTAAAACTTTAGTTACAAACAAAAAATTAAAAAATCAAATAGAAACTATAGATCGCAATCCTCAAGAATTTTTTAAAATAACACTCGATGACAACACTTCATTAGATGCATATATGATCAAACCTATTGGATTTGATCCCTCAAAAAAATACCCAGTTCTATTTCATGTCTATGGTGAACCCTGGTCTCAAACCGTTTTAGACTCTTGGGGAAACAGTAATTACCTATGGCATACTATGTTATCACAAGAAGGATATATAATAATGAGCATTGACAATAGGGGTACGCCAGCACCTAAGGGGAGAGAATGGCGAAAATGTGTGTATGGACAAATTGGTGTTCTTTCTTCTTCAGATCAGGCTCAAGGCACAAAAAAAATTATAGAAATGTTTGATTTTGTAGACCCCGATCGTATTGGTATCTGGGGATGGAGTGGTGGTGGCTCTATGACACTTAACGCATTATTCAGGTATCCTGAAATCTATAAAATGGGAATGTCTGTAGCTCCTGTAGCAGATCAAAGATTATATGATAATATCTATCAGGAACGATACTCTGGGATACCACAATTAATGCCAGAAAGTTATAAAAAAGGATCACCAATTACTTATGCTAAAAACCTAAAAGGAAACCTATTACTCGTTCATGGAACAGGTGATGATAATGTACATTATCAAAATACAGAAGTACTAGTTAATGAACTCATTAAGCACAACAAGATATTTTCTATGATGTCATATCCTAATCGATCTCATGGTATTTATGAAGGAGAAAATACCTCACGACATTTGCGTGAAATACTAACTAATTATCTCAAAACAAATTTATAAATCGGGGAGAAAATAAAGTTTAAACAAGTAGTTTAAATGAACAAAAAAACAGAGATCGTTAATGCTTTTAATGATCTCTGTTTTTGTATTTTATTTATAACAGAAACAAAATCTCCTATAATGGAAATATTTTAACATCATCTCCCAGCCATACCTGTAACTTGTTATATATTTTTTCTTGATCTTCTTTTGCAAAGTTTTTAATTCTGGTTCTGTGACTTCCTTTTGGCAATACCATTTTTAACGCATCTACATTTGGTTTTGGAGTTGGAGCACAAGCTCCCCAAGTATCATATCCTCCGTAAATATAAATAATATGATCCCCTTTATTCTCTACATAATCTCGAACATTCTTGATGTAATTATGATTATAAACCATAGGAATATCTTTTGGAGCAAACCTCATATTCGTTGGTTCTTTTACCACTTTAATCAAATCCTCTACAGGTGTCGTATCAAAACCATAATACCCCAATTCGATCATATGTTGATAATAAGAAGGTAATAAATCATGATATGTTTTATCATTATAAAAACCGATCCCTACAATCTTATTAAGATACTTAAACATTGTATTTGCATCTGCTTGTTTATCAGGAATACTCTCACAATCCCCCCCCCATTGCCAGAAAGAAAAAGGGAATTCTAATACCGCATACTCAAGAGCCTCTTCTACAGATATCTCTGTAAAATTCATCTTTTTTTCTTTTGAATGAAGATCAATTTCCTTTAAAATGGCTTCCCTATTTGTTAACAACAATCGCTGAAAACTGGTAATCTTAGCTCTGCATTCATCTGTTCCAACAGTATCAATATGCTCCTGCGTTCTAGAATCTTCGCGAGTATTGATTAGTGGGGCAACATAAGGAATCGCTACATCAATGTCTTTTGGATATTTAGATTTATAAATTAAAGTTGTTTCTCCTCCTTTACTTATTCCTGTAGAAATCCATTTTTTAGTATATAACGACTTTAACTTAGACACCAATATATGATAGTCTTGTATTGCCTGATCATTTTTTAAGTACTCCCAAGGGATCGGATCAGGCCTTGAATTACCATAAAATCGATACTCCACTATTACCTGATTAGCTTTTAATAACTTACTTAATTCATAGGTTCGATGCTTAGCAGAATACCCTTCTGTAACCAATACTGTAGGCTGTGTATACTCTGCATGTGATATGTATATATAATGATCAAAAGTCTCAGATTTTGGATTATTATGATCCAAAGGTTGTTTTAATATTAATTGATATGACTCTACAAAATGGTCATTATTTTCTATAGGACTTATTGATGCAGTAGGGAATAAATCTTTTAATTGTTGTTCAAAAGATATATCTGTAATAGTTTTGCATGAAAATGCTGAAAAGGTAATTACTAACAGCAATATGATATATTTTGCCTTATTCATATGATATGTAACTTTAAGCTGGTAAGATATGATATGAAATAACGATGAAACAGTACTATATTATCTAAGTATAATATCATTTTAGTAATCTTAATAATTATAATAACATTATAAATTTAGATTTATTTACATTTAACCTATGAACACAATTATCCAAATCGATACTAAATTTATTGAAGACAATACTGATTTTAATGAATTGATTACTGAATTAAAAAGCAAATTTGCTTCAAATTCTATTCTTGTACCAATGCGTCATCACCATGATTTTCCAAACCCTGTAGTTAAAGAGGACTCTACTTTATTATTGATGCCAGCATGGAACCCTGGCAAAGAAGCAGGAGTTAAAATTGTAACGGTCAGTCCAGAAAATAGCCAATTTGATTTACCTTCCATTCAAGGTACTTATTTGTATATGGATGCAACCAAAGGTACCATTAAAGCAATAATGGAAGCAAAAAATTTAACTGCAAAGCGAACAGCTTCTGCATCTGCTCTGGCATCGTCGTATTTATCTAAAATAGATTCTTCTTCCCTATTAATGATCGGTACAGGAGCACTCTCTATAAATTTGATTAAAGCCCATGCCAGTGTAAGACCTATTAAAACAGTCTATATCTGGGGGAGAAATTATGAAAAAGCTAAAAAAATAGCTACTCAATTAGAGAAAGAAAATTTTGAAATTCATCCTATACAAACAATCGAAGAAAAAATTTCTGAAGTAGATATCATATCCTGTGCAACATTATCAAAAACCCCATTAGTTTTCGGTAAATACTTAAAAGCTGGGCAACATGTAGATTTAGTTGGAGCCTACAAAAAAGATATGCGTGAAGCTGATAATGAAAGCATAACAAAAGCATCTGTTTTTGTTGATACTTTTCAAGGGGGACTTAAAGAAAGTGGAGATATTGTTATTCCTCTTAAAGAAGGTGTTCTAAAAGAAAAAGAGATTAAAGCTGATTTATTTGAACTCTGCTCAGAAATCAAACAAGGAAGAACAAATGATAGTGAAATAACTATTTTTAAATCTGTAGGGCATGCCCTCGAAGATTTGGCTGCAGCTACCTACTATTATAATAAGTACACACATAAGTAAAACATATCAAAATATTCTGGAAATATCGATTTTCAAACCAAAAAAACTGGTTGTAAATTAAAACAATCGATATACATACTGGCAACTTAATCTTTGAAAATCGTGATTATAGTTTGTGTGTTTAGGAATGTCAAAAAAGATAACGACAACTATACAAGAAGACTATGAGCTCTATAAAGCTATATACTACAAGCTAAAATAATGGCTGATATCACAGAGATGTATACTTTTGTGATTAACCCTAATAATCCAATAAAAAATGGCTAAGTACATGACAAAAAATCAGAATAAACACTTAAGAAATTTATTATTAGAATATTATTAAATTTCTATTTTACGGACCCTCACAGGTCTTAGAGACCTATGAGGTCTTGATAAACCATAAAATTATTAGGCGTATTACTATTCACAGTTAATTTTTGTCTTGTACTAAAAAAAGTGGATGTATTATGAGGTAATATTCGAAACAAAAATCAGCAATGCTTTGTTTTTTTTAGTATTTTACTGTTGAATTCATTTAAATTTTGGCTTTTTTTATAACGTAGTTATAACGCTATGCTTCTTAAAAAAGCTTTATTAGGACAAAAAACATTAAGTTTTCACTTAATCCTAATTTTACTATCTATGAGCGTTTCCCTCTCGGGTCGGGCTTTTCGTTACAATTCCTCGCACCTCCCTATCGTCGGGCTGTGGGATTTTCACTACAATCCCTAACGCATTTTATCAGATTATTAGTAAGATACTAAAGTAGAGTTAAAAACAAGCTCCTGTTTTTTTTTTTTGCAGAACAACATATTTATACTCTTACTCGTTATACCTTATTATAAATATTTTAAAACCTATTTAACATGAAGTACAATGCATTAAAAAAAGGAATTTCATTACTCATTTTAACAGCTGTTATGGCAGCTTGTGAAAAAGATAATGTATCTACAACAGAATTTTCAGAGACAAAAACAGCAGAAAAAAGTAGTAATAATAGTTGTATTACGCTAGATGAAACTTCTTTATGGAATAGCGAAGAAGAGTCTACATATCTAAGACTTACTGTTACAAACATATCAGGTGTTAATGCTGTCTATCCAATTGCCAGAGATTTTAAATTCCTTAATCTTCCTTCTGGACTTGATATTAGCACTTCAGGAGGATCCTTGAGTACATTTCACCTTGCTGGAAAAACAAATGTTGTATTGATACCTATAACTATTAATGGAGATATTCCTCCTGGATTTGTATTACAGTTTAGTTTTGAAACCTTAAGATATACTAATTGTGACAATACTACTACAGTTACAGGAAGTGTCGCATTAAATTAATATCAAAAATTGCTAAGTACATGACAAAAAATCAGGATAAACATCTAATCGATTGATTATTAGAATATTATTAAATTGTTATTTTACAAACCTCACAGGTCTTAGAGACCTGTGAGGTCTTGATAAACCATAAAATTATATGCTTGTCCGTTAAGTTCCCCAAAGGCTTTTTATCACTGTCTGAACCCTTTGTTATTATTAACGTTGCTTAATTGGCATATCTTTTTGCTGCTTGAAGAAAAATCAAACTATACTAAGGGTTAATAATCGAATAGGGGAAACATAGGGATAAGCATATAAAATTATTAGGTGTATTACTATTCACAGTTAATTTTTGTCATGTATTAAACAAAAATTGTTTAATTACACATCTGATAAATGAAAGAGACTGTCTAAAAAAATAATTCTTCTATCATCTTGTGATGAGAGTTTAGAGAAAATTATTTTTTCAGACAGTCTCTTTTGTTTTATACAACTATTAGAGTTTTATCCCTATTTCACTATATACCCATTCTATACTACTTGTAATACTATTTTTTTTCTATTGATAAGCCAAACGGATCGTCGATTGTATATGCGGGTTGAGTAAACCATTTAGGACCTTCTTTGGTCATATAGATATGATCTTCGAGTCTGACTCCAAACTGATCTGGTACACATATCATAGGTTCATTACTAAAACACATCCCTGATGCAAGAATTGTATCTTCATGTCTTGCAATATATGGCCATTCGTGAATATCCAATCCAATTCCATGCCCTGTACGATGTGGCAATCCTGGTAATTTATAATCAGGACCAAGACCTTTGGTTTCGAGGGTTTTTCGAGAGGCATGATCTATTACAGCACAAGGCTCTCCTAGTTTTGCTGCCGCAAATGCAGCGAGTTGGGTTTCCTTCTCAAGATTCCAAATCTTACGTTGTAACTCATTAATTTCACCATATACATAGGTTCGGGTAATATCTGAAATATAGTCATGTAATACACATCCTGTATCAACCAATACAATATCATTTTCTTCAAGATTTTTTGGTGTTTTAACTCCATGCGGAAAAGAAGAATCTACACCAAATAATACAATGCAGAAATAAGATCCAGAAGGAATTCCGTATCGAATATGAGCTTCATGAATAAAATCGGTAACCTCTTTAACACTAATTCCTGGTTTTAATATTCGTGCTGTAGCTTTTTGGACTTCCATAGTGATATCCATTGCAGTTTGCATGATTGCAATTTCTGCTTCAGATTTTATCATTCTACATCCTGCAGTAATAGGTTTTGCATCGATTAAATTATAAGTAGACTGTACTTTTAAAATTCCATTGATAACAAAAAAAGGAGTTGCTTCGTCCATAGCAATATTCCCTGTAGAGACATTTTTTTCGCTAAGAATATCTACAAATAATGCGTAAGGATTTTCATGCTCTTCCCAACAATAAACATTTCCTTCTATTAACATGAAATCCAGAATGGTACCTTTTTCAAACTGGGGTGCTATATAACAAACTTCTCCATCAGGAAACAATATTGCCCCAACCATTCTCTCACTAGAATTCCAATGTGTTCCTGTAAAATAAAACAAATTCGTCCCAGCATGTAAATATACCGCTGGGATTTCTTGTTTTTTCATAAGGTTGCAAGCTTTATTTATTCTGGATTGAAATTCTTGTTTTTGAATGGGTTTAGCAAGATGAGCTCTTGATTCTATTGCATTTAATTCTTTTTCGATGGTAGAGCCACCTATTCCTAATGCATTCATAGTTTATAATTTTGTAGTCTAATATTATACTTTTATTAATTTTTCAATTTCTTCAATTTCAATTGGCATAGCTTGTGTGAGATTTATAGTTCCAGTTTCTGTAACTAAATAATCATTTTCGAGGCGGCAACCGATTCCTTCTTCGAAGATATAGATTCCAGGTTCGCAGGTAAGTACCATTCCTAATTCCATGGTTTTGGAATACACTCCCACATCATGTACATCTAGCCCAAGGTGATGTGCTGTATTATGCATAAAATATTTTTTATACAGAGGTTTATCTGGGTCTTGAATAGCAATATCAGCGGCATTAAGTAATCCTAGTTTTATAAGTTCTGTTTCAACCAAACTAGCCATTTGTTTTTCGTAATCTGCAAAAACGACACCAGGTTTAAGTAGTTCACTTCCTTGTTTTAAACACTTAAGAACTGAGGTATACACTTCTTTTTGGCGATTTGAAAACTTACCATTCACGGGGATGCATCGCGTAGTATCGCTATTATAATTACCATAACAAACCCCAAAATCTAGTAGTATCATATCTCCATCTTTGCAATTATTATCATTGGTATTATAATGCAACGCACAAGCATTTTTACCTGAAGCAATAATAGGTTTAAAAGCATGCCGTAAACCTCCGTTTTTAACCAGTGCATAGGTTAATTCTGCTTCTAACTCATACTCTTTACTATTTGGTTTTACCGCCTTAAGCACCCGATGGAATCCCTCTACACTTATATCTACTGCTCTTTGAATAAGCTCAACTTCTTCTTTTGATTTGACAATACGCAAAGTTCTTGTAATTTTTGCAGCTCTATAATATTGATGTAAAGGATATTTTTCTTTACACCAATTAATCATTCGATCTTGTTGCGTTTGTTGATTATTGGTAACTCTTTTTATATGTTCATTATGCCCCAAATAAAAGCCATCGGCTTCAAAAGCCATAAGCTGCAGCACTTTCTCAAAATCATGAACCCATTCAATTCGTTTAATACCTGAAATCTGTGAAGCTTGTTCTTTAGTTAATTTTTCACCATCCCATACTCTAATATGTTCATTCGTTTCTTTTACAAACAAAATTTCTTTATTCTCTGGTTTGTATGCATCGGGGTACAATACCAATATTGTATCTTCCTGATCTATTCCTGATAAATAAAACAAATCATTGTTTTGAGCAAATCCCATAACATCATCAGCATTAGTATGTTTGATATCATTAGAAGTAAGAATGGTTATTGTATTTTTTTCGGTTTTGGAAATAAAATTATTTCTATTTTTTATAAAAAGAGAATTAGGTATGGTGTTGTATCGCATATTAAAAAATTCTATTAAAATAATTACATCAATCTTAAGATTTGTTTAAAAATCCTATTTTCTAAAAATCATGATCTCATTCCTTAGAGCATGTTTAAACTACTGATTTTTCAGTTCACATTCTTTTTAAACATGCTCTTATTTTTATAGTCATATGGCTAATTTATAAGTTTTTTTATACATCTTTATAAGCTTTCAAGTTTTTTATGAACAAAATTCTAATTCGATTTTATAATGAAGTAGTTTATCGTTTTTTGATCAATTGTCCCGAGCACTCGGGATTGTACTTCATAGCAGCACTACAAAATATAAAAACAACAAGAGTTAAATAAAAGAGGGGCTTTTTTTATAGTAAATTAAAGAAA
>CAKMZM010000126.1:0-2681 GCA_929200365.1 uncultured Flavobacteriaceae bacterium
AAATCAATCAATACTCTGCACTCATATCTCAATACTAAATAAAACAGAACCTACGCATGTATAATTCTAAACCCTATTTTCTCTAAATCTAACCAAAAATCGGGATAAGATTTAGAAACAACATTGGCATCTTCAATATGTAGTGATGTTTTAAGTGCAAGAGGTGCAAATGCCATAGCCATACGATGATCATGATATGTTGCTATAGTTACATCTTTTTTTATTGATGCAGTAGGTGCTAAACGAAGAGAATCTTCGGTTATCGAAACCTGTCCTCCTAATTTTTCAATTTCATTTTTTAATGCTTCCAGACGATCTGTTTCTTTTATTTTTAATGTATGTAAACCAGTGAGATAGCACCCGATACTTAATCCAAAACAAGTTACAGCTATTGTTTGAGCGATATCGGGAGAATTAGATAAATTTAATCCATCTTCAAGTTTTCTAAGCTTACCTGACACCTTTTTTAAGGTAATTGTATTTTGATCAAAAGTAGTTTCCACTCCCAGGTTTTTGTATATTTCTGCAAGTTTAGCATCTCCCTGATAGCTTTTCTTTTTATAACTTCCGATAGTGACAGATGTATTATCAGATAGTGCAACTATACTATAAAAATAGGAAGCCGAACTCCAATCGGATTCTACCACTATAGTCTTTGGAGAAATTTCTTTGCGAGGTTTAATCGTAATTTTATTGTTCTCAAAATACCCTTCAATACCAACATCACTTAATAAACTTAATGTCATGTTGATATAAGGTATTGAAGTTACTTTTCCTTCTAATACAATTTCTAATCCCTGAGGTAAAGAAGGGGCGATTAACATTAATGCCGAAATATACTGACTGCTTACGTTTGCTTGTAAAGAAACATAGTTTGTATCAGGTTGTTTTCCTTGAATACGTATTGGAGGATATCCATGTTCGTTTTCATATCTAATTTCACATCCTAATTGTTGTAATGCCTCGACCAATATTTTAATTGGTCTTTCTTTCATCCTTTTGCTACCAGTAAGCATAGTTTCTCTACCTTGTTTAACAGCAAAATATGCCGTAAGAAAACGCATTGCTGTACCTGCATGATGAATATCTACAGTGGTCTCATTACTTTGTAATGCTTTTTGCATTAATCGAGAATCATCACTATTTGATATATTTTCTATACTTATATTTGGATATAATGCCTGAAGTATCAGCAATCTATTTGACTCACTTTTTGATCCCGTAATTTGCAGTGTGTTACTTTTTATTTTCAGACTGTGTTCTAATTTCAAATTCATTTTATCGATTTGATTTTCGTTTTCTTAATTCAAAATAATATCCCATGATCATCCCGTATGCTAATCCTCCTACAATTCGCGATAGCAGATACCTCACCCATTGTTGGTTATGAATTTTTTCTTCTATGAAAATATCCCAGGTAGCACTACCATATTGCATGAAATACTCAATGCCACTATAAATGATTATAAAACCAATTCCTATAAAACATACTGAAATCCAGTATTTTTTTGATGAGAGTATTGATATAAACATTATTTTAATTTTTCGTTATTATGGTGACGATCGTGATCTCTTTTTGTTTTAATATCCAGCTTTTTATCAAAAGCTTCCTGTAGATTTACTCCTGTTTGATTAGCCAAGCATAACACTACAAATAAGACATCGGCTAATTCTTCTCCTAGATCTTTATTTTTATCACTTTCTTTTTCACTTTGCTCACCATAACGTCGTGCAATAATTCTGGCTACTTCTCCTACTTCTTCTGTAAGCTGTACCATATTGGTTAATTCATTAAAATATCGCACTCCATGATTTTTAATCCAATCATCTACAGTACGCTGGGCATCCTGAATATTCATATTTATATTTTTTTAAGAATTATTTGCTCTTTTACTTTTTCGGCAATCTGATTATAAAATTATTTTTCAACCTCATTAACGCCTTAAATAAAATCCGTAATTATAATAGTCTAAAACCCTAAAGTATTCTGGATCATATAATTTTGCCCTATATCAAACATTGTAAACATAACTAAAACCAGTATTGTTTTTTGCAATATAAAAATGATCTCAAGGGTAGGTTATTCTTTATTTTTTGTGTCTACAATTATGGTAACAGGTCCATCGTTAAGCAATGATACTTTCATATCAGCTCCAAATATACCTGTGCCTATTTTCTTTTTTAAATCCAACTCTAATCGCTGTACAAAGCTCTCGTACAAAGGAATAGCTGTTTCAGGTTTTGCTGCTTTAATATAGCTAGGTCGATTTCCTTTTTTTGTACTTGCATGTAGTGTAAATTGACTCACAACAATAGCATCTCCACTTATATCCAGAATGCTTTTATTCATAACTCCTGCTTCATCTTCAAATATTCTAAGACGAGATATTTTTCCTGATAACCAATCTATGTCTTCTTGTGAATCTTTCTCTTCAATCCCTATTAGAATGAGTAGTCCCTGATTAATATTTGAAATTATTTTACCTTCGACGCCTACAGATGCCTCAGAAACTCTTTGAATTACAGCCCTCATTTATTTCATTAACAATTTTAAAAAACATAAATTTTTGCATTAACAACTATTCGATATAAAACAATATATTTCATTCATTCTTAATTTTAGCAATTGTTGATTATTTTAATAGCTGTTATAGAGCCAAAATTCATTCTTCATTATAGTT
>CAKMZM010000126.1:2781-10879 GCA_929200365.1 uncultured Flavobacteriaceae bacterium
GTATCGATGATTTTGGCATCAAAATCAAGGTCAAACATTTCTGCAAAAGTAGTGGTATGTAAACCTTGCTGGTGTTGATCACTTATTTCTGCCGTTTTTAACGACAGATCAGGGGCAATCGTATTCACTAATGTAGATTTTCCCACTCCGCTATGACCAGAAAACATGCTTACTTTATTTTTCATTATTTCCTTTACTTTATCTACATTTTTACCATTCTTGGCAGATATCCCTATGCATTCATACCCTATCTTTCTATATATCTTTGCCAAATATTTAATTTCCAGAAGCTCATCTTCATTGTAAGTGTCTATCTTATTAAAAAGAAGAACTGCTTTAATACCATAAGCTTCTGCCGTAACCAAAAATCGATCTATAAATGTTGTAAATGTTGTTGGATTATTTAAGGTTATTAATAAAAAGACTACATCTACATTTGAAGCAATAATATGTGTCTGTTTTGAAAGATTAACAGATTTTCTTATAACATAATTATGTCTTTCATGAATATATTCGATAACTCCCGTTTCCTGATCATTATTAGTTTCTAATTTAAAATCTACAAGATCTCCTACAGCAACAGGGTTAGTGCTTTTGATCCCTTTAATCCTAAATTTTCCTTTTATACGGCATTCGTATACTTTTCCGTTATTAGTTTTTACGGTATACCAACTTCCTGTAGATTTATAAACGGTACCTGTCATAAATACAAAGATGCAAATATTAATATTTGCAGAGGTCTTATTTGAAAGAAAAGAAAACATAACCATCACTCGCTTGTTCTTATAACAAAGCGAGTGATTCTCTTATCTTACCCTCTTGCTACTTTTTTTTGATGATTTATTGATTCCTGATGAATTGCTTTGTATATGCGAAGTATAAATTCTTCACTCAATCCATTTTCTTCTCCTTCAAGAATCATTCTTCCTAGGATTTCATTCCATCGTTTAGATTGTAAAATAGCTACATTTTGCTTGGCTTTTACTTTTCCTATATCATCAGAAATTTTCATTCTTTTTGATAAAACTTCTAACAATTGATTATCTGCTATATCAATCTTAGCACGTAATTCACTAAGTGCTTTTTGATATGTTTCATCTTCTTCAATCTCTTTACGAATTTTTAAATCTTTCATATATTGAATCAATGTTTCTGGTGTAATTTGTTGTTTAGCATCACTCCATGCATTATCAGGATCATAGTGTGTTTCTACAATAAGTCCGTCAAAATTAAGTTCCAAAGCTGTTTGAGACAGATCAAAAATCAAATCTCTTCTTCCTGCAATATGAGAAGGGTCTAGGATTAATGGCAAATCTGGAAAACGGTTTTGTAAATCAATGGGGATTTGCCATTCTGGAATATTACGGTATTTTGTTTTCTCGTATGTCGAGAACCCTCTATGAATTACTCCTAAGTTTTTAACATCTGCTGTATAAAAGCGTTCTACAGCGCCTAACCACAGGGATAAATCCGGATTAATTGGGTTTTTGATCAATACTGGATTATCAATGCCTTTACACGCATCTGCAATATCCTGAACAATAAATGGCGATACGGTACTTCTTGCTCCTATCCATAATACATCAACCCCATGTTCTAAAGCCAATTCTACGTGATGTGGGCTTGCGACCTCTGTAGCAATCTTCATCCCTGTTTCTTCTTTGGCTCTTTGCAACCATTTTAATCCCAAAGCACCAACTCCTTCAAAGTTTCCAGGTCTTGTTCTTGGTTTCCAGATTCCTGCACGCAATACTGTAGCATCAGAATCTTTGAGTTGATGTGCTATTTTTACTATCTGGTCTTCTGTTTCGGCACTGCAAGGCCCTCCGATTACCAATGGATGATCCAGGTTGTAATCATCTAACCAGTTTCTGAGTTCTTTTTTATTCTCCATTTTTATTTTTTATTCTTATTTATTAAAGTTTGTATTGGTTTTATAACTTAAGTAATTCCTTTTAAGATTGTCTTTATGTGATTTGTATCTTCCATTTCTTTATATACAGCTAAAAATTCATCATTTTCAATCAGTTCCTTAAACTGGGTAAGATTAGCTATATATTCTTTTAATGTTTCTATTATATTTTCTTTATTATGCTTAAAAATTGGTGCCCACATGGCAGGAGAACTTTTTGCTAACCGAACAGTCGAAGCAAAGCCACTACCCGCCATATCAAAAATATCTCTTTCGTTCTTTTCTTTTTCAATTACCGTTTTGCCTAACATAAAAGAGCTAATATGAGATAAATGTGAGACATAGGCAATATGCTTATCATGTGACGAGGGATCCATATAACGAATTCTCATACCTAATCTAGAAAAAATCTCCATTCCTTTTTCTTGTAATTTAAATGCTGTTTTTTCTACCTCACATACAATATTGGTTTTTCCTCTATACAGGTTTGCAATCGCCGCCTGGGGTCCAGAAAACTCTGTTCCTGCAATAGGGTGCGCTGCAAGATAATTCCTTCTTTTGGTATGATTCTCTACAGCATTACACAACTTCTTCTTGGTCGAACCAGTATCGAAAACTAAACAGTTATCATCTATTTTGTCTAAAATAACGGGCAATATCTCGACAGTTGCATCTACTGGTATGGCGATTATAACCACATCTGCTTTATCCAGCTTATCCAAACTAGATGTATAGTCAATAAGCCCTAGTGATAATGCTTCGTTCAGATTATCTTTACTTTTATCCACACCATAAATCTTAGCTTTATTAAAAGCTGCTTTGATATCTATGGCAAAAGAACCTCCGATTAGACCTATCCCTACTACAAATATATTCATCTAGTTACAATTTTGATTTATCATATCCTTTGTTACCAATGGTAATTCTGTTTTATGAAGTCTTCCTATAGCTTCTTTGATATTCTCTTTGGTTACACAAAGTGAAAAGCGTATATATCCTTCTCCATTACTTCCGAAAATATCACCTGGAGCAATGAAAATATCATTCTCATATAAGACAGTATCTATAAATTCTACTGCATCGGTTCCTTCTGGTAACTTAGCCCAGACAAACATTCCTTTTGCGGTTTTATCATAACTACATCCTAAAAGATTTACCAATTCCCAGATCAAGGTTCTTCTTTCTTTATAGATTGCATTCATTTTGTCGTACCAACCATTAGAAATACGTAATGCCGCGATAGCTCCTCTTTGGATTCCTTGAAACATACCACTATCCATATTGCTTTTTACTTTTAAGATTGCTTCAATTTTATCAGAGCTACCACTCACCATTCCCACGCGCCATCCTGCCATATTAAAAGTTTTGCTTAAAGAATTTAACTCCAATGCTACTTCTTTTGCTCCTTCAACAGATAGGATACTGACAGGATTATCATTAAGGATAAAGCTGTATGGATTATCTTTTACCAATAGGATGCTATGCTTTTTAGCAAAATCAATCATTTTTTTAAACAATTGAACATCACCTGAAGCCCCTGTTGGCATATTCGGGTAATTTACCCACATGATTTTGACTTTGGTCAAATCTTTTTTTGAAAGGGTATGGAAATCGGGTTCCCATCCATTATTTTCAACTAAATCGTAAAAAATTGGTTTTGCACCTACCAAATTAGTTACTGCGCTATATGTTGGATATCCAGGGTTAGGAACCAATACCTCATCTCCTTTATTAAGATAAGCCAGAGAAATATGCATGATTCCTTCTTTAGATCCTATTAGCGGTAAGATTTCATCTTTTGGGTTTAAGGAAACTTGGTATTTTGCATTATAAAAATCTGCAATAGCTTCTCGAAATTCTGGCAGTCCTTGGTAACTTTGATATTTATGGGCACCATCTACAAGTACCGCTTCCTGAATAGCCTGCACTACTTCTTTTGGCGGATCTAGGTCTGGACTACCAATAGCCATATTTAAAACTGGTTTTCCTGAAGCGACAAGTTTTCTAACCTCTCTTAACTTTTTGGAGAAATAGTACTCCTCTACTGTTTCTAATCTTTTTGCTGTTTGAATGTTCATCCATTTTGATTTTTATATTCACCCAATACTTTTAATTCTAATGCCATAATTTTTAGGATAGACATTGCTTTAGCATAATCATCATAATCTGTAAAAGTTACATCTACAAAAAAGGAGTATTTCCAGGGCATACTAATAATAGGTAATGATTGGATTTTGGTTAAATTCAATCCACAATCACTCATTACATTAAGTACTGTAGCCAAACTTCCTTTTTTATGATCTGTTAGAAATTTTAAAGATGCTTTATTAATAGCTTTCTTTTCTAGGCTGGAGTTTTCTTTGGTATTTAAAATAAAAAACCGAGTATTATTTGATTTTATAGTTTGAATCTCTTTGGCTAAAATATTTAATTGATAAATATTTGCAGCGGTTTCTCCTGCTACGGCAGCAACTCCTTCTAGTTGCTGCTTATGAATTCTCTTAGCGACATCGGCTGTATCTACATCTTCAATCAATTTGATATGTGGTTGCTTTTTAAAAAATTCTTTACATTGTAACAAAGCCATTGGGTGAGAATATACTTCTTTAACATCTGAAATTTTCTGACCATCCAGAGCCATTAAACAGTGATGAATAGGCAAAAAATATTCTCCTCTAATGGTAAGATTATGCTCATCGATATACGCATAGTTAGGGATAATAGAACCTGCAATAGAGTTTTCGATCGCCATTACTGCATCTGTACTCTTATTATGTTCTAAACTATGCACTACTTCTTGAAAAGACATGCATTCATTTACGTCTATATCTTCTCCGAAATAGGCTTGGGCAACACCGTGATGATATGAACCTTTTATTCCTTGTATGGCAACCTTTTGTTTCATAATATTAATTTTATTGCAAAAAAAAATCCCGATGTTGCTATCGGGATTCTAGTTTTATAAATTTCTGCTGATTTATTTACATAGCGATCCCGATCTTGCTTTTAAAATAAAAGAAGAAAAAATAGAATCTGTTCCAAGTAAATAAATCGCTCATTATTGTATCATTATTACATTGCTAAATTAGCTAAAACTATTACGATTCAAAATAATTTTTGATTTTTTTCATAACTCCAAAGTATTATCATCAAATTTTGATGTTTTAGCGGATATTAATGAAAGATTTTAAATAAAACTCTAAGTATTCTATGAATTTTCTATTTTTTAAACCACTAACAAACGTTTGTATCTATATTACATTCAGTTCTTTACCTACTTTAGTGAATGCTTTTACTGCTTTTTCTAGATGAATACGATCATGAGCTGCCGATAATTGTACTCTAATTCTTGCTTTCTCTTTGGGTACAACTGGATAGAAAAAGCCTATAACATAAATTCCTTCTTCAAGCAATCTGGCTGCAAATTCCTGAGCGAGTTTTGCTTCATATAACATTACTGGAACGATAGGATGATCTCCTGAAATAATATCAAATCCTGCTACA
Organism: uncultured Flavobacteriaceae bacterium; assembly: GCA_929200365.1. Classification (GTDB taxonomy): domain Bacteria; phylum Bacteroidota; class Bacteroidia; order Flavobacteriales; family Flavobacteriaceae; genus Aquimarina. The sequence goes on from CAKMZM010000126.1 coordinate 8,198, forward strand.
GTCATTTCTGATCTGAAGTATTTTGTGTTTTCTTCTAGTTTATCTCGCAATGCTGTAGAAGAGCTTAACAAATCTAATACCTTAATTGATGCTCCTACTATTGATGGTGCAACCGTATTAGAGAACAAGTAGGGTCTGGATCGTTGTCTTAGCATTTCTACAATTTCTTTTCTTGCAGCAGTAAACCCACCAGAGGCACCACCCAAAGCTTTACCATAGGTTCCAGTAATAATATCTATACGCCCCATTACATCACGATACTCATGTGTTCCTCGACCTGTTTTTCCTAAAAAACCTGTAGAATGACATTCATCTATCATAACCATAGCTTCATATTGATCTGCCAAATCACAGATTTTATCTAATTGTGCAATTGTACCATCCATAGAAAAGGAACCATCGGTCACTATAAGTATACGTCTTGATCCTTCTGCCGATTTCAATTGCTTTTCAAGATCTACCATATTATTATGTTCATATCTAAAGCGTTTTGCTTTACATAGCCTAACTCCATCAATAATAGATGCATGGTTTAGTGCATCAGAGATGATAGCATCTTCTGACCCAAGAATAGGTTCAAATACTCCTCCATTAGCATCAAAAGCAGCTGCATATAAAATACAGTCTTCCATTCCTAAAAATTCGGCAGTTTTACGCTCTAATTCTTTATGAATATCTTGAGTTCCACAAATAAATCTCACCGATGACAATCCATATCCATGAGAATCTATGGCTTTCTTACCTGCTTCAATTACATCAGGATGTGATGACAGTCCTAAATAATTATTTGCACAAAAATTTAATACATCTTTAGTATTTGTTGTGTCTATACTGGCTCCTTGTGGGGTAGTAATAATCCTTTCAGACTTATATAGTCCTGCAGATACAATCCCATCTAGTTCTTTTTGTAAATCGTCTTTTATATTTGAAAACATGTTACTTGGTATTGATTCTTTATTGTTATATTTTATTTCATACAAAGATGTAAATATCAAAGCATTAAAGTTGCCTGATTCTTTGATCCTGTTTTATACTTTTCTTTTAGTTTTTGGATCATTGTATTTGTGATCGACTCAAGATCAAATTCTGGTTTCCATCCCCAATCTTTACTTGCAGCAGAATCGTCTATAGATTTAGGCCATCGTGCGGCAATTTCTTGTCTAAAATCAGGGTTATATTTGATTTTAAAATTAGGATATAATGTACGGATTTCTGCCGCTACTTCTGCAGGAGAAAAGCTAATTCCTGCAATATTATACGAAGTTCTTATATTGATATCTTCTTTAGGGGCATCCATTAACTCTAAAGTTGCACGTATGGCATCTTCCATATAGATCATAGGCAAGGTAGTGTTTTCTTTTAAAAAACAACTAAACTCTTCTTCCAAAACTGCTTTGTGGTAGATATCTACTGCATAATCTGTGGTACCTCCTCCTGGTAATGATTGATATCCTATTACTCCTGGATAACGAATCGACCTAACATCAAGTCCATATCTGAGAAAATAGTATTGCGCCCAGTTTTCTCCTGCTGCTTTGCTAATTCCGTATACTGTAGTGGGATCTAAATAGGCTTTATTTGGTGTATTCTCTATAGGTGCTCCTTCTCCAAAAACAGCAATAGAGCTCGGAAAAAACACTCTATCAATATTATGCTTTCTGGAAACTTCGAGGACATTAAACAGTGTTTGCATGTTAATATCCCAAGTTCTCAAAGGTGTTTCCTCTCCTTTGGCAGAAAGAATTGCTGCAAGATGGTAAATTTGAGTAACTTTATACCGAACGACTACCTCCTCTATTCTATTACTATCTGTTGCGTCGATGATTTCAAAAAAACCTTCATCTCCTTTTCCAGATCTTAAATCAGAAGCAATAACATTAGAACTTCCAAATTTTTGTTTGAGAGATTCTGTTAATACTGATCCTAATTGACCATTCGCTCCTATTACCAAAACAATCGTTTCCATATGTTCTATTTTCACTTAAAATTCAACTATTTAACAGTGTTATTTACTTGACAAAGTACAAAATGTAATGTTTCATGACATAATTATTAAATAATTAAGCAATAATTACTGAATATAAATATATTTTAAGCTATATTTACTTAAACACAAGATTAAATTCTATTTTTGAAGTAATTTTTTTTGAATTAAAATGGAACAATTAGATCATACCGACATTACTATTCTTAGGATTTTACAGGAAGATTCTAAAAAAACAGCAAAAGAGATTGCAAAAATCCTTAATATTACTGCTTCTCCTGTATACGAACGAATACGACGATTAGAAAAACAAGGATTCATTAAAAAGTATGTTGCGATCTTAGACAAGAAATTAATTGATCGTGCGATCACTACAATTTGTCAGGTTTCTATGCGATATCATAATGAGGCTTTTATAGAAAAATTTGAAAAGCAAATCCAAAATTTGAAAGAAGTACAGGAGTGTTACCACATGGCAGGGCAGGTAGATTTTGTTTTAAAAATTCATACCAAAAGTTTAGAAGAATATCATGATTTTGTAAAAACAAAGCTTTCAAAAATCGAAAATATTGGTGTACTAAACAGCACTTTTGTGCTTAAGGAAATTAAGCACACATCTGAGTTTTATATTTGATAGATTTTTTTTTAACTAAAGTATATTCAAAATTTTAGTACATGACAAAAATTAACTGTGAATA
>CAKMZM010000127.1 GCA_929200365.1 uncultured Flavobacteriaceae bacterium
CAGTTGTGTGTTTTTGTGGAATTTAACGTTCTAATGATGTATGATTAGATTATATGCTTGTCCTTTAAGTTCCCCAAAAGCTTTTTATCACTGTCTGAACCCTTTGTTATTATTAACGTTGCTTAATTGGCATATCTTTTTGCTGCTTGAAGAAAAATCAAACTATACTAAGGGTTAATAATCAAATAGGGGAAACATAGGGATAAGCATATTAGATTATATCATGTAATTTTTGTAATAATTTATCTTACTGACTTTAACTTTGACTTTTTATTTGTTTTTGTCAGAGTAAACAAAAAATTAGGACAAATATTTAAATAATTGATTGGTAGTCTATTATTGAGTTAGTGTTTTACAGGTCTCACAGGTCTTGATAAGCCATAAAATTATTAGGTGTATTACTATCCACAATTAATTTTTGTACTATGCTTTTTTTCATAACATGGCTATGCTATTCAAAAAAGGGATCATTGTGGCAAAAAATCTTATTTTTTTGCTTAAAAACAAAAAGTTTATATGAGAGCGTATGTTTAGGTTCTCTGCTTGCTGAAAAAAAACATTATTTTGCAAATCATGGGGTTACTTAAAATCATTCAAATATCCCGATATGCTCATAATTTGAAGTATACTCAGAATTTCAAACTACTAACTTTTCAGTTTTCATTCTTTTTAAACATGCTTTGAGTTCAGATAATAAAACAATTATGAACGAATTAATTTCTAAAAAAAATGGTGGAATCGAAACTAGAAATGCTCTTGAAATAGCTAAAAAAATGATCGTGTTATTTAAAAATTGATGAACTATTTCCTGTAGATTTCTTTTGATTACTTGAAGGAGAAGTCGAATATTTAAATTACAATACTTTAATTGAGTTAATTGTTTGGTTTGTAGGTGATAAATGGAGATTTGAATTAGATATTGTTGTTTGTAAAAAAGGAGCAAACTGGAAATATCAAAAAATTATATCATAATAAAAAACCAAAAAAGAAGCTCTATTAAAACCTCCTGAAAGAATAATAGAATTAGGACTCTGGAGCCAATTCTATTTCTAGACCATCCAACTCTGGGGTAATTGGGATTTGACATCCTAATCTGCTATTATCCTCTACATAAAAGGCTTCTGCCAACATCAAATCTTCATCTTGCCCCATTTCTGGTAATTTGTGATCCGATAAAACATAGCATTGACAAGAAGCACACATTGCCATTCCTCCACAAGTTCCTTCTACTGGTAATTCATAAGCTTTACAAATTTCCATTAAATTCATAGCCATATCTGTAGGCGCCTGTATATCATGCACTACACCTTCTCTATCTTTTATTTTTATAGTAATATCAGACATATTTCTTTATTTCTATCTACAAATATAATCAAAGACCTCACAAGATATATACCAAAACTCTTTTGGATACAGATCTTGTGAAAGTCTAAGACAAAGTCATTATTAGTTAATTGCTTTTACGACTTCTTTTTTAGCCTCTTTTTTAGTCCCGTCAAATCCTTCTACTCCACCAACGGTTGTATATTTCATTACATATTTTTTATCAGGAAAAATTCTTTGGTATGCACTCTGGCACATAATTGCTGCTTCATGAAACCCTGAAAGAATTAGTTTTAACTTGCCTTTGTATGTATTTACATCACCAATAGCATAAATACCTGGGATATTGGTTTGATAATCATATGAATTATCTACTTTTATTGCATTTTTTTCGATCTCTAATCCCCAATTTCCTATTGGTCCTAACTTGGGTGATAATCCAAATAGCGGAATAAAATAATCTGTATCCAAAACAATTTCACCTTTGGTTTTATGTTTAATTCCTACTGCGGTAAGACGATCTTCTCCTTTTAATTCTTTTACTTCAGCTTCAGTAATCAGGTTTATTTTACCTAGCTTAGAGAGTTCTGCTACTTTTTCTACAGAATCTAAAGCTCCTCGAAATTCATTTCGTCGATGCACTAAGGTTACCTCACTAGCAACATCTGCCAAGAAAATTGACCAATCTAAAGCAGAATCTCCTCCTCCAGAAATCACAACTCGTTTATCTCTATATACTTCTGGATCACGTATAATATAGGCTACTCCTTTATCTTCGAAATCCGAAATATTTGGGATAGGTGGTTTACGAGGCTCAAAAGAACCTAATCCTCCTGCAATTGCAATTACTGGTGCATTATGTTGTGTTCCCTTATTGGTAGTTACCAAAAACGTATCGTCGTCTAATTTCTCGATAGTTTCGGCTCTTTCTCCCAGAGTAAATCCTGGATTAAAAGGTTTTATTTGTTCCATCAAGTTATCTACCAATTCTCCTGCTAGTATTTCTGGAAATCCAGGAATATCATATATTGGTTTTTTAGGATATATTTCTGAGCATTGCCCACCTGGTTGTGGCAAGGCATCAATAAGATGCGTTTCTAATTTCAGTAATCCTGCTTCAAAAACAGTAAATAATCCTGTTGGCCCTGCTCCAATTATTAAAATATCAGTCTTGATCATTTTTCAACTTCTTTTTTTCCTATTAATCCTTTGGTAAATTCATTTAGTGTTTCCACTTTTTCTTCAAAATTACCTTTTATTGTTTTTCTGTACTCGTTTAAATTATTAACTAAATCATCAATATTTTCAGGTATTACTTCCTCAAAAAACTGACGCAATCGTTTGGCTGTAGTTGGTGATTTTCCATTAGTAGAGATCGCCACTTTTACACTGCCTTTGGTTACAATACTTCCCATATAAAAATCACAATACGGTGGATTGTCTGCTACATTAACCAGTATGCTTCGTTTTCTACAATCTTTATACACTTGTATATTAATTTTGGAAACATCTGTAGTAGCAATTACAACATGTTTTCCTTTTAGAAAACGTTTATGATATTTTTTATGTATCATTTCTATTCCAAACTTCTTTGCTAGCTTTATTGTACCTTCTCTATACATTGGTGATACAATTGTCACTTTGGCATCTGGACTAGATTTTAATAAGAACGTAAGTTTTTCTTGGGCTACATTTCCTCCTCCTATAATAAGGATTTTTAGATTTGTAGTCTTTAAAAAAACTGGATATAAATTGTTTCTTTCTTTCATCTTTAAGCTAGTCCCCGACTATTAAGATACAATTTCTTCCTGAATTTCATTATAAATTGAAGCTAGTTGAACTCTTTGATTTACAACTTCTCCTATTACAATAATTGCCGGAGAGGATATTTTTTTTTCTGAAACAACATCTTCAATGGTACTAATGGTACCATATCCAAATCTCTCTTTTTCTGTGGTTCCATTTTGAATAATAGCCACAGGAACTTCCTGTTTATTTTCGGCGGCAAAGATACTAACTATTTCATTCAACTTGCTCATTCCCATCAAAATTACCACAGTTGCATTTGATTTTGCTGCCAGATATATATCCTGTGATAATTTGTGAGATTTTGTAGTTCCTGTAATGACCCAAAAACTTTCTGAGAGCCCTCTTTTTGTTAATGGAATCCCTTGATATGCAGGAACAGCTAGGGAAGATGATATTCCTGGAATCATATCGGTTTTTATATCAAATTGTTGCGCATAATCAATCTCTTCTGCTCCGCGTCCAAAAATAAAAGGGTCTCCTCCTTTTAATCGCACAACATGTCCATGACTTTTGGCTCTGCTTACGATCAATTCATTAATTTGTTCTTGTTGATATGCATAACACCCTTTTCTTTTGCCAACGAATATTTTTTCTGCTTTATATGCATAATTCAATAAACTTTTGTTAATAAGTGCATCATATAACACCACATTTGCAGCTTGTAAAGCTTTAATTGCTTTGATCGTGATCAAATCGGGATCTCCTGGTCCTGCTCCTATTACTGTTAGGAATTCAGCTCTTCCTGCCCCCACAGGAAGAACCGAGACCTCTCCCATTTCCTTTTTCTCTATAAAAGAGATGGGCTTAAAATTTGAGTTTGTGTATTGATTTATGTTATTTTCTATGCTCATTAAATTCTTTCTTTTACATAATCAACTAGCAAATATTACTTACCTGCTTCAATAAGAATTTTTTGTTTAGAAATTATAGGATTTCTAAATTCTTTCACTTTTTGTAAAAAATCTTCTGCACTTTTAATATAACTTATCGCAAAATCTCTAGAGGGGGTATTTTTTTGAAGTTGATATATTAAATCTGCAAATGTTCCTTCTATATTTATTTTTCCACTTGCAATGAATTCTTCATCAAATTGGCGAATGATTCCTGCATGGGTATTTGTCTTTTTATTTTCGGCTAATAGTAATGCTTTTGCCGAGTTTACTAATGAGCTGTATGCGTGATATACAGCATCAGAGTATATCTCATTTTCAAAAGATATTTTTGCATTTTCTATTTTCTCTTCACTTTCTAAGAACAGGGTAGCTATTAAATCTATAACTACTCCTGCACATTCTCCCACACCAATTGCCTTCACATAATTCTCTTCTGTTCCCCAATCGATAAAGTCTTCTTGGGTAAGATTATCTACATTAGATAGATCGGTAAGAAAATTATAGAAGTACTTTTCTCCTTTGTCTGCATAGTATTCTACAAATGTTTTACCTTCTGCATTTGTTTCAAAATCATTAAGAATTCTACGTAATGCTTCTGGTCCTCTTCTACTTGGTATTTTTACTACTTTATCTGCAAAACGACCATTACCATCTCCTAAGTTTCCTCCTCCTAATAATACTTGTAGTGCAGGTGCAACTAGTTTATCTTTAGTACGTATCGACATTCCCTGAAAACCAATATTTGCCATGTTATGTTGCCCGCAAGCATTCATACATCCGCTAATTTTGATCACTAAATCTTCTTTTTCAAGATATTGGGGATATTCTGTCTTGATTATGCGTTCTAGTTCTTCGGCAATGCCTGTACTACTTGCGATTCCTAAATTACAAGTATCTGTTCCTGGGCAAGCTGTTATATCTACTGCTTTATTGTATCCCGACTCAACAAAGCCTAATTTTTCTAATTCTTGATAAAAGAATGATAATGCATCTTCTTTTACAAATGGGATCAAAATATTCTGGCGTAATGATAATCTTATTTCTCCTACTGCATATTTTTCTACTAAATCTGCCAGTAGTCTGGCCTTATCGGTATAAAAATCACCTAATAATACTTTGACACCTATAGCTACATACCCTTTTTGTTTTTGAGCAATTACATTGGTAGATTTCCACAAATCGAAAACTTTTTGGTTTTTGATCTGTACTTGAGGAATTTCGATTTCAGCTGGAGTTGATGTTTTATATGCTTCTGCATCAATCACAACCGTTTTTTGAGCTATAGCATTTTGTTCTGCTTCTACTAATTCTTTGAATGCTTGAAGACCTATATCTTTTAGCAAAAACTTCATTCTTGCCTTGGCTCTACTTTTACGTTCCCCATGGCGATCAAAAATTCTTAACACTCCTTCCATTAAAGGAATAATCTTTTCTGATGGTAAGAAACTGTATAACTCATCTGCATGTCTTGGCTGTGATCCTAATCCACCTCCCAGCATTACTTTAAATCCCCGAACTCCATTTTCTATTTTAGCAATAAAACCTAGATCATGCATATAGGATAGCCCTGTATCTTCTTCTGTTCCTGAAAAAGATACTTTGAATTTCCGCCCCATTTCTTGGCAGATAGGATTTCTTAAAAAGAAACGAAATAATGCATCTGCATACGGTGATACATCAAAAGGCTCTTTTGGGTCAATCCCAGCAGTTTCTGATGCGGTTACATTACGCACTGTATTGCCACAAGCTTCTCTTAATGTTACATCATCTCTTTCTAACTCTGCCCAAAGCTCTGGTGTTCTATTTAAGTCTACATAGTGAATTTGAATATCCTGACGTGTAGTGATATGCAACCTTCCCTTGGAATACTCATCAGAAACTTCACAAATACGTCTCAATTGATTACTCAATACTTTACCATAGGGTAACTTAATACGAATCATCTGCACTCCTTCTTGGCGTTGGCCATAAACTCCACGTGCCAAACGAAGGCTACGAAATTTTTCTTCATCAATCTTACCCTTATGAAATTGCTCAATCTTATTAGCTAATTCTATAATATCTTTTTGAACAATCGGGTTTTCTATTTCGGTTCTGAAACTTTGCATTTTTTTCGTATTTCAGTCCTTAAAAAAGGACATAGTTATGACTTTTGTATGATGGTCTTTTGTTCTAAAATTTTAGTTTTTCTTTTGCTAAAGGAATAGGGTTTATTTATTCTATAAAGCCAACTCCTGAAGTAGTATTGGTTTGTGAATCTATTAATATAAATGATCCTGAAGCTTTATTCTTAGTATAAGAATCAACCGCCAAAGGCTTACTCAACTGTATCTGAACTTTACCTATTTCGTTTAAACTCAAAGCATTTTTTGAAGTATCGTCTCCAGAAAAATCAGTTGCAATTGTTCCGTTTATACTTTTTACTTTTGCTAAAACCCTATTACTTCCGCTTTGTATATAGTAATTTGTTCCTGCATTTAGATCTTTACTATCCATCCAGCATACTGTTGCAGTCAGCTGTTTTTCTACTCTGGGTTTTTCTAATGATTTTACAATCATATCTCCTCGACTTACATTTACATCATTTTCTAAAGTAATGGTACAAGAACTTCCTCTACCAGCAGTGTCAAATTTCTGATCAAAGAAGTAAATTTCTTTTACTTTTGATGTAGTCAATGACGGTAAAATTGTTACCTCATCTCCAACCGAAAGGTCGCCTCCGTATAATTTACCTGCATATCCTCTAAAGTCATGAAACTCATCTTTTTTAGGGCGAATCACTGTTTGAATAGGGAAACGTACCTGAGCTTTTTCATATACATCTTGTGCATCCAATTTCTCTAAGTGTTCTAATAAAGTTTGCCCAGTATACCAAGGGGTATTCTCAGATTTATCTACCACATTATCTCCTTGCAATGCACTTACTGGGATAAACGTTATATTTTGTTCTTTGTAATCGCTTTTTTCGATCAATGTTTCAAAATCGGCTTTAATAGCTTCGTATTTCTCTTGAGAAAAATCTACCAAATCCATTTTATTAACAGCTACAATCACGTCTTTAATTCTTAACAAATTATTAATAAAAAAGTGACGATAAGTTTGTTCTATTACACCTTTACGAGCATCTACCAAAATGATAGAGACTTGTGATGTCGATGCTCCTGTAACCATATTTCTGGTATACTCAATATGTCCAGGAGTATCGGCTATAATATAACTTTTGGTTTTTGTAGAAAAATAGATATGAGCAACATCGATAGTAATCCCTTGTTCACGTTCGGCTACTAATCCATCTGTTGCTAATGAGAAATCCAAATAATCAAAGCCATTGGCTTTACTTCTGATCTCAATTGCTTCTAATTTATCTGTTGTTAATGATTTTGTATCATATAGAATACGACCGATCAAGGTACTTTTACCATCATCTACACTTCCTGCTGTTGCTATTTTTAATACATCCATCTTATTTCGGTTGATGGTTAATAGTTTTGTTGAGGGTCATTTTCATGACTCATAAAAGATTTCCTAACAAATACTTATCACCAATTATTTTGATCCTTAATTTATATTTTTACTAATTATTAGAAAACTACAAACTGTATACTAATAACCAGCAACTAATTTTAGAAATATCCTTGTTGTTTTCGTTTTTCCATAGCAGCTTCTGATCGTTTATCATCGATACGAGCTCCTCGTTCTGAAATTGTGGATTCCCTAATTTCTGATACTACTTTATCGATAGTAATTGCATCAGAAAGTACCGCTGCGGTGCATGACATATCACCAACAGTTCTAAAACGTACCATTCTTTCTTCTACTACTTCATTATCTTCTCTATATACTACACCATCCTCGGCAGACCAAATCATCCCATCTCTCACAAATGTTTTACGGGCATGTGCAAAATATATAGACGGAATTTCTATTCCTCCTTTTTGAATATAACTCCATACATCTAATTCTGTCCAGTTACTAATCGGAAACACTCTTACATTCTGACCTAAATCAATTTTTCCGTTAAGATGATCAAACAATTCTGGACGTTGGTTTTTCTCATCCCATTGGCCAAAGTCATCTCTAACAGAGAATATACGCTCTTTGGCTCTTGCTTTTTCTTCATCTCTACGAGCTCCACCAATAGCCGCATCAAATTTAAACTCTTCCAGAGCATCCAGAAGTGTAGTAGTTTGTAAACTATTACGGCTAGCGTATTTTCCTTTTTCTTCTATAACTTTACCTTGATCGATAGAATCCTGAACATTACGAACAATTAGCTCTACACCTAATTCTTTAACTAATCGATCTCTGAATTCTATTGTTTCAGGGAAATTATGTCCTGTATCGATATGCAATAGGGGGAAAGGGATTTTTGCTGGGTAAAATGCTTTTTGAGCTAATCGTACTAAAGTAATAGAATCTTTTCCTCCAGAAAAAAGCAATACTGGTTTCTCGAACTGTGCAACTACTTCTCTAAAAATATAAATTGCTTCACTCTCTAAAGGATTTACTTTAAGAATAGATGTTTCAGCCAGATTACCTACCGATGATCCTTCTAATAGTTCTATTTTCTTTTTTAGTATTTCCATTCTTATCTTTTTCGTAATTTATTAGTTAGTATGTAACCCACACTCTCTATTTTCTAACACTTTAGTTGGATCAAAATATTTGAATTCGTTAGGCAATTTATGTTCTTCTAAATACACATCTAACTCTTCATCGTTGTAATAATAAAACGGGCTTACTTTTAAAACCCCATCTTTACTCATGCTTACAATATCTAGTGAATCTCTAAGTGCTGTTTGTCCTTTCCTAAGATTTGTAAACCAAACATCGGGAGTAAAATCAGACATTGCTCTTCTGAATGGTTCTAACTTAACTTGTTCTGTAAAAATTTTGTGTTTGTGATCATTAATATCTGGGATCCCCATAGTTACATCTCTATGTGCTGTGGTTTGTTTTGGCACATATAATTTAACATTCAATTCGAGCATATCAATTATTTCTTCGGCATGTCTATATGTGTTTGGAGTATTGTATCCAGAATCACACCATATTACTGGAATATCTGACAATGCTTTTGAACAAACATTAAGAATTGCAACCTCATATGGTCTGAAATTAGTTGTCACAACTGGAGTTTCCGCATTTAAAACTGCCCATTGTGTAATTTCTAAAGGTGTTTTATTCTTTAGAGACTTGTTTAAATTTTTTATTTCTTTTTCTGTTAAACTCATAGTTCACTCTACGTTGTTTTTCTATTATAGCAATTATTTCCCCCATTTAATACGATTCCAAATTCTTTCATGAAAGAAATACAAAATCATTTTTGTCACAAAATCAATAGATGCTATTGAAGTAGCAAGAGCTATTTGTCCAGTTAATACATATGATACTATTAATGTATCTAATGTACCTACCACTCTCCAACTCACTGCTTTTGCGATACTACGTATTGGTTTTTCTGAGGTTTTATCGTCCTGATACGTTGTTTTCTGCGCAGCTACTTTATCTAATATCATTTGATTTACAATCATTTTATCTAAAAAAATCTATTATCCTATCGGGTTAGTAGGTTATTTGACAAATATATATAATATTTTGAATCTAGTATCAAAATCTCATAATTTCTTACAGAAATTGACAAGAATTATGGTATCTTAAATAAAAACCCTAGTAATCTAGTAGATTAACGAGGTAATTCCATAATTATTATATAATTCATTAAAGAATGTTCTGCTAAATTTTTATTAATTATCCTTAAAAATCACATAAAAAGAGGTTTTGTTTAGAAAAATGACAATATGTAAATTTCTATCTCGTTAAAAAAAGTAATATTAATCCAAAAATTTATAAATTGAAATGAAAAGATTTGCTATGTTTTTATTTATAGTGAGTACCTCACTATTTATTTCTTGTAATGATAATGATGATGATTCTCCTATTGAAATTGACCAGTCTCTAGTTCCTGGTGAATGGAATCTTACAGATATTAAATCAGAAAATGGCAAAGTTACAACTACTATTGAAAACATACCTTTGAGTGGTAATTATTCTTTGTCGGGCAAAGATTATACCGCAGAAGCAACTTTTACAGAAGTTTCTGATGCTGACAAACCTAATACTTTTGTTAGTTCGGGAGGGTTTACAGTAGTAGCAAAAATAGCTATTCCTACTAAAACTATTGATTATGAACAAGTAATTCCTGATTTTATTGGAGCTGGAAATTGGAAAATAGACGGGAATAAACTAATTACTACTGTTGCTGATAATGATGTGTCTTTTGATATTACTGCATTAACAGAAACAACTATGAGTATAAAAAAAGATATTAAAGAAACAGTCGAACAGCAAGGCATTACCTTTGAGGTTAGTGGGAGTCAAATTTTCACATTAACAAAAAATTAAAGTCATAAACTTTGATTGACAAATTTAAAAGCCTGAGAAATTAAATTTCTCAGGCTTTTAAATTTTATAAAGTGCCCCGTACTGAAATAAGTTGACATTCCATGACCCTTTTCGTTACCTCTACGCGCATTACAAAAACGATGGTTAAACCCATAATGAAAACTAAGATCTAAAAGGGCGCGGGTAGGTTCTTTTTCATATTTACCTACAAATTTAGATACAGCAACTCGCATAT
>CAKMZM010000128.1 GCA_929200365.1 uncultured Flavobacteriaceae bacterium
ATAACGTACTTTTAATTTATGCGTACCGTTTGATAGTAAATAAGGGTTTAACTCTAACGTAGCATTCATACCACTTTCATAAAAACGTTCTAATGGAATGTCGTCTATAAAAATTTCATAAGGAGTTTTTGCATTAATGTGTATGGAATACGTGATTTGTTGTGTTTTTGGTACTGGTTTGATATCTTTTATAGTATCATTACTTGTTTTCTATATCGTGTATTTTGTTCTTCTTTAGGAGCTTCGTTACCACTTATTTTATCAATTAAATCTTTGGCTTCTGCAAAAGCAATTGCAAAATCATTTATTTTTTTACCTAAATCTGGTGTTAGGTTAATTGTATTTGTACCATGAGAAGCTTTTATGCCTAACGATAAATTAAGTCTTTTTACAGATTCTTCTTCTTTCTTTTCTTTTACAGATAGGGGTTTGCTTTTATCATATGGCTTAAGATTTTCTTTGTATTCTTTAATTAGTTTTTGTTTTTTCTCTGATAATCCTTTCTGCCATTCTTCTTTATGTTTTGGATCTGATTTACCAAACGAAAAAGAAATTGCCCAATTAATATCTGGGTAGATTTTGATGACAGCCGTTTGGTTAGGATATCGACATGTACCTATAGGTACAAAATAGGATTGTGCCTGATTATCTTTGAGTAAAAAATATCTTAGAATCCAAGCTTTATCAATAAAATCATTAGCCCACTCTCCAACTTTTCTGCCTACAATTCTTTCTGCATTAGTATCATAATTTTTATTATACAAATATCCAACTTTTAGCTCTATACCGTTATCCAGATAGCTGTACTCTACATCTTGTGATTGTATATCGATAGTCTCGCTACCTGTGGTTTCTAGGTTGGGGTTGGTGGTAGCACTGCGGGCTTCGGGGTACAGTATATATGCCTTATCCATAGTAAAGACATCCTCTATACTATTGTGCTTAAACTCTTCTTGGTTACGGTGTTTTTGTTTTTTCGTTTTATGTATTCCTCCTCGTCTTTTTATAGCGGTGGTAATCCCTAGGCATCTTGGTTTGTTTTTTTGATCAGGATGATAATTTTGTATCGCCAAGCCTTCAGCCGTAATTGTGATGGTTTCTTTTGTATCACCTGCTACAATACCAAATACTAGATTGGTATGGTCTATCGTATTGTCATAAAAATGCTATTTTCTTATGATTTCAAACGTATCACTGCCTACGGGTTTGTGTAATTTAAAGCTATAATAAGAATTTTTAATTTTATCATTTACTTTTCTTTTTGCAATTAACCCTTTATTTTTATATGTGTCAATTCTTTCTAAAGAAACAATTTTTCCATTAGCATAAATTTTTAACGCATACTTTTCTCGATCTAATGGTAACATATTTCCTGTACATTTTTTTGCTAAATTATCAGTCCTCTCAGAAGAAGTATACCAGTCTAAATCATCATCATAGATAGCAATGGCTATTTCTTTGTCTTTTTGTTCGTTTAAGCCCATATATTCTCTGACTTTTCCTTCATTCATCAAGGTTCTTATTTTTTCGTAATATTGAAAAACCTGTTCTTGTAATTCTTCTTGATCCATCTTAGACAAATCTTGACTTTTGCTCCATCCTTTTAAAGTATAAGGTAAGTCTTTGATTTCTAGATCAAATTCTTGTTCCCAAAAAGGCACTGGTTTTGGTGGTGGTATTACTTCTAACTCACTATTGCCATAATCAATTTCTCCTTCATACCCCAAAGGTTCCTTGGCATTTTTGATATAACGTACAAAAAAGATGCTCCACTTGGCATCTTTGGTATGATATACATCACTCGGGTGTACTAAGCTGTCTTTAGAATCTTCTCTAGGTAAATAACGTACTTTTAATTTATGTGTACCGTTTGCTAATAAATAGGGATTTAACTCTAATGTAGCGTTCATACCACTTCTATAATGTCTTCCAAAACGCGGTAGTGGAATATCATCGATATAAATTTCATAAGGAGTTTTTGCATTAATGTGTATGGAATACGTGATTTGTTGTGTTTTTGGTACTGGTTTGATATCTTTCATAGTATCATTACTTGTGTTACTGTTTTTTTGAGTCTGTGCACAGCCAATAAATGTAGTGCAGATAAGTATGAGTTTTAAGATTTTCATAAAATATTAAATTTATAAGGTTTCCCCTCTGGGATTAAATTTCTAGTGGCATCTGGTTCTCTTGAAGGTTTTTCTTGAGTACTTTCTTCATCTTCATCTTCATCTTCATCTTCATCTTCTTCATCAGACCTCGCATTCAAACTCAGCCATATTTTTACATCGAGTCCTTTAAAGGTAAACTCCATAGGTAGTTTGTTAGTACGTTTATCTAGTGTTATTTGCAAGTCCATATTGGCTATACCTTCAATTTTTGCATCAGCATCTAATTTTGCAACGCCTTGTAGATTTACATCTACATTTACTCCTGCTTCTAGCCAAACCTTGATAGGCATATCGGCATTTACCTCTGCACCACCCCAACCATCTATAGAGTGATGATTGATCCCACTTATATCAATATTGAGTTTTACTTCTGCCGCTAAATTTAAGAAATAATCTATTTTTACAGCACCTAATGTTAAGTAATCCACACGTTTTACTACTTTACTTATTTTATCTAATGCCAAGCCTATGGGTCCAATAAACTGGGCAAAAAACAAAAGGTCTAGTTTACCTTCTATACTAAAAAGTGGATTAGCGGCAAATTTAGCCTCATACATTGCACCTACAGTATTTACATCATTTTTGCTTTGTTTATAAGAACCATATATCCCACCGCTAAAAGAAGGTCTGCTTACTTTTATTTTAAAAGGAAGCCCTTTACTTTTTCTAGCTTTATATCGTTGAGTCATTTTTTTGGCACCAAATGGTTTAGAACTTACTGCTGTTCCACTTGCAATAGAACTTTCCTTATCCGAAGTTTCATCTGCAAAGGTTATTTTTTTAAAAACTTCATAAGCCTTTAGAAAAAAGTTAATGGCATTTATTAGTGGAAAACCATCTCCAGAATTAAATTTTATGGTTTGCCCATTATATTTAAAACCTGCCTCAAACTCTAATTTGTAAGAATTATCTTTTGTTTTTGTTTTACTAGATCGATAATTTGCTGCATTTTTTTGATTTTGATTTTTTTCTGTAGTAATTACACGATAACCATAGTTAGGTTTTTGATATACATGATAAGGGTTTTTTGCTTTATAATTAAAATTAATCCACCATTCTACATCTGGGAAAATACCAATATTTGCTACTTGATTAGGATACCTACAAGTCCCAATAGGAATAAAATATTTCTGGTTAATATTATCATTAAGATAAAAATACCGTACTATCCAAGCGATATCTATAAGATCATTAGTCCATTCTCCTGCGGTATCACCTAACCATTTTTCCGCTCTAGAATCAAACGTTTTATTATACAAATACCCAACTTTTAACTCTATACCATTATCGATATAATTATGTTCGATGTCTTGCCCCTGTATGTCTATAGTTTCGCTTCCTGTAGTTTCTGGATTAGGGTTTGTGGTTGCGCTTATTGCATCGGGATAGAGTATATATGCCTTATCCATAGTAAAGACATCTTCTATACTATTATGTTTAAATTCTTCTTGATTGCGGTGTTTTTGTTTTTTCGTTTTATGGATTCCTCCTCGTCTTTTTATAGCGGTGGTAATCCCTAGGCATCTTGGTTTGTCTTTTTGATCAGGATGATAATTTTGTATCGCCAAGCCTTCAGCCGTAATTGTGATGGTTTCTTTTGTATCACCTGCTACAATACCAAATACTAGATTGGTATGGTCTATAGGTACAGGAGTGGGGCTATCCTCATCAAACAGAACGAAGGGTTCTGTTCTGCTCTTGTGTTCGATCTGTAGCTTAGAATATTTGCAAGGTTCGTTACTTTTGGCACTATATTCTACGTCACCTACTACAACAAACATATTATTCTTATCAATCTCATAGTTGTCTAGTATCACATCCATGGTATCATATTTTACCCGAAAAGATACTTGCTGATTTTCTAGTACTGTACCCTTGGTGGTATCGTATACTTCTTTTATTTCTTCTTTGGTGTATTTTGCTGCGTGGCGTTTTCCCATGCCTGTATCTCGTCCCCAACCACTTTGGCTAACCGCCTCATCTTCTTTTGTATAAACTACTCCTACTATATCGTTATTAGGTGCTACACTTTTAAACTTGTTTGTAAATTTGAGATACCTGTGATTATTTCTTGGGTTTTCATTGGCTGTAATTAAATGATTTTCTTTTATATCACCAACCTCATCTCCTGTAAAGGTATCTTCGTTGCTATATATAGTGGTCTTAATCTTAGCATAATAGGTTTTTACGGTATTCTCTTCATGCTTACTCTTATCTCTCCATTTTTCATCGATTATAAATTGGAGCTCTGTCATGGTATTAGCCGAAAATGTGCCAGAATTTGGTTTCTGAAAGAAGCGTAACGGCTTGTCTTTTTCTGTAACCTGATTACCATCGGTATCCCATATTGCTACTTCAAAAAGGGTAAAATTATGATACTCTACCGTATAGTTGGGTAACATATGACCCAAAACATATAGTTTTATAGAGTTTTTATAGGTGTAGATGTTACTGGTTCCTGATTCTCCAGGGTATTTAAACTCATCTTTGTAGCGCGCAAAATAAGCTGATAATATTTTTGGGGTATCTATCGTAGCGATATAATTACCTCTGTCTAGAGTAGGGGCATTTATAAAAGGTTCGAAATAATAAATTCGCCCTTCTGCCAAGTCTTTTTCTGTAGTCTTTGTTGTTACACCATTGCCGTATACATATTGCTTACCAATCCCATATTTTTGTATGGGTTCTTTGGCATTTTTGGAGTTCCATTCTCCCCATTTATCAAATACTTGACCAGAAAGCATCTTTTTTGCTTCCTCGAGATATTCTGTAGCGATCCATACCCATCGTATTTTTTTACCCTTATGTAAGTGTTTGTCTTTAATCCTTAGTTCTTTGGATTGTCCTATTTTAATTACAGACAAGCTACTTTTTGCACCTATCTGGATCTCATTAACGCCCTTTGTTTCTACAAGGATTGGTTTTTCTGGTTTGTCTGCCATAATTTATGTTGGTGTCAAATTATCACTATTGTTGGTGTGTATCTAGATTAATCTTTAATGAAATACAAACAAAGTAACCTCACTATGCTTGTTTTAATAGCGCGAATCTTTTTATATAAAATGGTATATGAAAACCATACTAAAAGCTAGGATTAAAGCTTTTTTATTAATCATATTTTTTACTTTCTATACTTATGATATAATCTTCTAATTCTTTGCTATTAAAAAAATCAATACACAAAGCTAGTTTAAGCACTACATGATCTCCTTGAAAACTTTTATAATTTTTTTTTATTATTTCTTGTTTTGTAAACGATACTAGATCTTTATAAAACATGGGGTGTCTTGTCTTTTTTTCAAAATAAGAATAAGTCTTGTATTGTTTTGTAATTGAATCTTTAGCAATGTAACCCATCTCTTGTAAACACATACACAAGACATGTTTTTTAGAATTTATTCTATCATTTACAAGGTTTTTTTGAGAATGTACGGATGCTCTATTTTCCTGAGCTTTGCAACTAAATGAAAGACTCAATAGTATTAAATAAATTACTTTATAATTCATCACTCTACGTTGTTTAACTAATCATTATAATCTTTATTCTCTATTTTTATTATGTAATCTTCTAGTTTTTTACTGTAAAAGAAATCAACACATTTGTCTATTCCTGTAGATGTATGATGTTTTTTACGTCCTAACTGTTTTGCATTCTTTTCTGTGAACACCACTAAATCTTTATAAAACCCTACATCTCTTATTCCATTTTCAAAATAAACATAAGGACTATCATCCCTTTTTGTTGTGTCTTTTGTCATAAATCCATTCATTCTTAAACACATACATAAGGCATATTTTTTAGAATTTACTCTATCTTTTTGAAGTTCTTCTTTGTTGTATATAGCGCCTGTGTTTTGAGGTTTTATACTCTGGGCTTTGCAACCATAAAAGAAAAATGATAGTATTATCACACTGATATACCGTTGTGTGCCGCAGCTAGCTAATACCATACTTATCATAATCATCCCGATATTTTTATAAAGGCCCATGTCCTGGTTTTTCATTTTTTACATTAAGTATAACCTTACCAGTATAAGCATCTATATGTAGTAATTTTTTGTCATCATAGACTATCCACTTCATATCAGGTTCGCGATCTTCTATATTTAAGGGTATGTCTATATCCAGTTTTACTTCTTTGAGTTTAATTCCTTTTCGTTTGGCTATGTGTAGCGCTTCTTTCCAGCAGATCGGGTATATAGTGTCATAATTTACTCTAGAGGTTATAATGGGGTCTTTGGATTGAGCATTTGTATAGGTATAGGTGATTCCTTCACCTATATTTGTCCCTGTATGCGCATCAAACTTTTCTATTAAACGTCCTATACTATCATACACAAAAAATGTATCTTTATTGTCTTTTAAAGAAGTATGAATTGAGGTATATCCTTTTCTTATTTTGCTCCTCTTTATAGACAAATCTATTTTGGTAGTATCTGTATATATATATATATGAGTTTTTTTAGTTCCTTCAATTTTTTTATTATATGCCTCTATATCAAAACTATATCGTTCTTTAGGGATATGATTCTTTGTACATTCATCATTGGTATTATCAATATAGCGTTGTGTACCACAGCTTAGTATGATTAATACTATACTAGCAGATATGATTTGTTTTAGTTTCATTGTTTTTACTTATTTATTGGTGTACCACTCCCATAGTTTTTCCCACTGCCATTTCCATAAACTTTCTCGATTATCGGTAGCACCGCCAAGGGTATAATCCATGATATTTTTTGTTTTATATGCTTTAAAGCTATGTTCTCTTGGTGATCCAAAGCTATGTCTTAATGTCATAGCATGCAATACCTCGTGTACCATCACCATTTCTTCAAAACCTTCGTATAAAACTACAAATTTAGAATTAAAAGCTTCTGCCTCGCCACTTACCACGCCTCGTTCTATTATTTTTTTGTTGCTACTGTCTTTTTTATGGGTTACTGCTTTTTTATTAACAAATACCAAAACAATATCATAACCATTATGTTCTCCTATATCATCTCTATAGGCTTTGAAAAGAGCCTTCTTAAATTCCCCTTTTTCTATAATACTATTTTTCCCTCCTTTATTACCACTATATGCCCATCCTTTTGGGGTGGTATACTGTGTGATGTTTAGAGAAAATACGGTTGCAGGATCAATCTTAATTTTGTTATGCCTTATTTCATGCCCACCATTAACTAGAGTTGTTGGCCGCTTACTTTTGCTGGTTATCTCGCCGTCGATACTTACTTTTCCTGCTATAATATCGCTATCTGCCTGCTGTATATTAGGACAAACTTTTGCTTTAACCAGATATTGATTGAGTGGGTAGCTTTGTGGTAGGTTTAATGTTTCAAAACTCGGAGCCACGTTTACCTTAAACAAGGCTTGTCGCAACCCTAGATGCGATAGCATTTTGTTTAACTTTTCTTGATCTACAATTTTATCTAGCTTTTCTTCATCTCTAGTTTTTCCAATTTGTGTTTCCACAAAACACCATCCAATATTTATAGGTCTATGGGTCGTATTGGGTACCATATTGAGTTTGCCGACTACAACATCATCGGCGTGTATCTCTACGGCTAATTGATCTGCATAGGGGCTATCACATGTAATGAGCAGATCGGATAGTTTTTTTGTGCCACTTTGTATGATTTTTCCATTAATTTTTTCGTGTGATACGGTAATGAATGCGTCATCATATACTAATTTAATTTCATCTGGTCGGCTTCTCCAGTTTAGTTTTAAGTCGACTCTAGCTGACGTATCTGGTAACAAACTTAACCATGGCGTATAATATTTTTCTTTTGGCTTATAGGTATTGTCAATTTGCTCATATTCTCCTTCTAGTTTAGAAAATTTCATATTAGGTATCTTATCGCA
The DNA here is from genome assembly GCA_929200365.1 of uncultured Flavobacteriaceae bacterium. Lineage (GTDB taxonomy): Bacteria > Bacteroidota > Bacteroidia > Flavobacteriales > Flavobacteriaceae > Aquimarina. The sequence continues at coordinate 8,040 of CAKMZM010000128.1, forward strand.
GAGTGCCTCATTTGTTCTATTTCCGTCACTATCTTTTTTAAAACGTTTACTATCCCAATAGTATCCGTAATTATCTTTATAGTCGTCTCGCATCCAATCAAATCCATACAGCTTAGCCGTATCGGGCTCTAAAGTTCCTCTTCTTTCTTGTCTTGTTAAATCCATATAATCAGAACAAGTAGAAAAAACGGCTACACATTTTACCTTTTCATCTGTATTTTCGGTGTCTGCTTCTTCCTCATCTACCGTTACAGTAATGGCATCGTAAGGAGAGGGCATATCAATTTCTTTTACATTGACCATAGGGATTACCTGACTTAGCAGTTCTTCGTCTGCATTTTCGATATTTTGTGCAGAGGGAGTAGCGGTTTGCCCATGAAAAGTGATCTCTACACAGGGTGCTCCTGCGATGGCACAAGTGGCTTTGCTATCTTCTAGTAAAGGATATCCTTGATTAGCTTGTAGTTGTGTTTTTTCAAAAAAACCATCCCATCCTGTAATACTGGGCATACAGGGTTTAAAACTTGTTCCTGTGGGTTGTAGCTTGCACTGCCCAAAGGTTTTTGCCTGAAAAGGCATACCTAGTTCCTTATCGGTAGCAATTAGTTTTTGACTCCCTGCGGTATCATTGATATAGTTTTTTTGTTGGCTTTGCACCACTAATGTGTCTGGTACATCGCCAAACTGGCACTTACACATGGCTCCATGGCATACTAATTTTTTTTGGCTCATACGTTCTTTTTCTTAAATCCATAAAACCAATCCCGTTTTTTGGGTTTTACTTTTATAGTATTTGGTGCTTTATTTTGTTGTTGCTCAAAGCTACTTTTGGTATGTTTGTCATCTTCTATACGAGTTACCATAAGCTCTATTGCTTTTATTTCTTCTTTTTTGGTTTTGTCATAAATGGTACAAGTTGTATCTATAAAATTAGGCATATAAGTATTCTGATCAAGATCATAATCAATTTGAAGATCAGAAATTAGAAGATGGCCTTTTCTTTTTACATGTAAACGACTAATATCTGGTAAGATTGACATGCCAACATACCTTAATTGTATAGCACTGTCATCTGCGATAAAAGGGTTTATGGTAGTTTCACCAGAGAATATGACCGATCCTTTATAGGGTTCTATTGGGAAAAATATTTTTGAGTTCTCTTTGAGTTCTTTGTTATGCCCCATATAAAAAGGTTGGTAAAAGAGACTAAAAAAAATCTCATTGTGCAAAGAAGCTTCTAGCTTAGTATCATTTTTAATTGTTTCTTCAAACCTTTTTATAATTTTAAAAGTAGTTTCTCCTCTGTATTCTTTTAAAATTTTTTTCTTGACAATAGGCCAGCGTTTCTTTATCTGATCGTGGTTGACTATGGATATAAATTTGCCAGTATGGTCTACCGAGATTTCTAAAGGATAGATCGCCGTGGATAATGCTGCTGCTATTTCCTCTATAATTAGAGATGGTTTTTTTCTATTGAAAAACAGCTCTTTTTTATGCAATCGAAAAATATGTGGTAGCTCTTGTGAATCCTCATTAAGGTATTCTATACCAATAGTATAATCAAGACGTTTTGACGCTACGTCATTATCGCCTTCATAATATTTTAAGGCTACCAGATAGGATATAAACTTGCTCGAAGGTTTTATAGCACCAAGGTGCTTTAGGAAGATCGTATTCTTATCTGGGATATGATCTGTTAATATTTCGGTACCAAAACTTCGCATTATATAAGTATATTTTTCTCTGAGCTGTTACTTACTACCTGTTTAGCACTAGAAAGTTCCATGTTTTCTTTGGTGCTATTTATTGTTATTTTTTCAGCATTTTTCTCTAATTCTTTTGATTGGAATGCAGCGGTTTCTTCGATTAATACAGTACTGTTTTTTGCTGTTAATGTTTGATTTTTACCGATACTTTCATTTTTGTTTTCACCTACAGAGACATCCAGATTTTCTGTTACATTGATTTGCATATTCTTAGCATTCAACGTCATATTCTCCATTGCCGAGATTTCGATATTATTATTAGCGGTATCGATACGTATGATATTACTGTTCTTATCGGTAATGGTAATGCTTTCTGCACCCTTAGCATCATTAAGAGCTATAGTATGCCCACTGCGGGTACGTATGGCTTTGATATCATTCTTGTTGGTTTGCCAGCTATCGGGTTTTGCTGTACCGGTGTATAATGCGCCTAGTACAAATGGGCGTTCTGCATTGCCGCCCTCAAATCCTACTGCTATTTGTTCTCCTACCTCTGGGATGAAATGAAGTCCTTTGTCTGATCCGGCATGTGGGGTCATCATACGCAGCCATGGGGTGGTTTCTCCCAATGCTTTTTGCCATGCAAACTGTACCTTGATTCTGGATAGCCCATCGGGATCATTGTTTTCTAGCACTGTTGCCATCTGGATTTCGCTTTTTGGATAATTGTGCATATCCATCTTGGGGTAGGCATCAACATTGGCTTCTACGGCTTCAAAATGGTTGATGTAGGTTCCGTTTTCGGTATTGGTATGGGTTACACTGGTTACTCTATAGCTACCGTATCCTTTTAT
>CAKMZM010000129.1:0-3380 GCA_929200365.1 uncultured Flavobacteriaceae bacterium
TTAAAAAATATGGATCTAACCGATACTCAACTAAAAGGTTGGAATTCGCTTGATTTGGTTTCTGATACCATTCCAGGAATGAGCGTAAACAAAGCATATAATGATATTATTAAAAACAAAAAAGGTAAGACGGTTATCGTTGGCGTTATTGATAGTGGTGTAGATATCGAACATGAGGATCTTGATGCCGTGATCTGGACTAATCCAAAAGAGATTAAAGGCAATGGTAAAGATGACGATAATAATGGTTATATTGATGATATTCATGGATGGAATTTTTTAGGAGATTCTGAAGATGAAAACCTCGAATATGTGAGAATCATAAAAAAACTTAAACAAAAATACACTGGTAAAACTCTTGCTTCTATATCCGAAAATGATCGGGATGAATATCAAAATTATATTACAGCCAAAGCAGAATTCGAAAAAGAATATCAGAAAAATTCTGCTCAAAAAATACAATACGAACAAATTCTTCAGCAATCTGAGGTTTCACACAAAGCAATTACAGATGTGTTGGGAAAAGAAGACTATTCGAGGGATGAACTTTTAAAAGCAGAAGCAAAAACTCCAGAAATGCAACAACATATTGCTTTTATGACTCAAATGTTTGGATTTATGGATCCTGATGATACTGTGCCAGATTTTATAAAAAGTATTAAAGAAGGAGTAGATCACTTTACCGATCAGTTAAATTATAATTTAAATCCCGAATTTGATGGCAGAACTGTAGTGGGCGACAATGTAGATGATATCACAGATGTCAAATACGGGAATAATAATGTTATGGGACCAGATCCAAAAAAAGAAGGCACAAAACATGGAACTCACGTTGCTGGTATAATCGCCGCAGAGAGAAATAACGGAAAAGGAATGAACGGGATAGCACAAAATGTAAAAATAATGGCGGTTAGAGCGGTTCCTAACGGAGATGAATACGACAAAGATATTGCGCTTGCAATACGATATGCCGTAGATAATGGGGCCAAAGTAATTAATACCAGTTTTGGTAAATATTACAGCACCCATCCAGAATGGGTCAGAGAAGCTATTACTTATGCTGCTTCAAAAGATGTATTGATTGTAAATGCAGCAGGAAATGAAGGGACAGATCTGGATAAAAAAGCAGTTTATCCTAATGATCAAACAAATAATGGTTCTGAAATTGCTAATAATTTTATTACCATTGGTGCTTTAAATTATACTTATGGCTCTAATTTGGTGGCTGATTTCTCTAATTATGGTAAAAACAATGTTGATGCTTTTGCTCCTGGAGTTAAAATATGGGCAACTACACCCAACAATTCATACGAATATCTGCAAGGAACCTCTATGGCTGCTCCTGCTGTATCAGGTGTTGCTGCGTTAATCAGATCATATTATCCGACTTTAAAGGCATCACAAGTAAAACAGATACTTATGGATAGTGGATTAAGCACAAAATCCTTGGTAGTTATTGGGGGAGAACAAACCAATGTGGGGAGCTTTTCTGGATTATCCAAATCTGGTAAAATGGTTAATTTGTATAATGCCCTTATTATGGCAGATAAATTGTCTAAATAATTCATTTATTATGTTTAAAAAAATTGGTATTGGCTTTTTAGTTGGTATTTTTTGTGTCACAGCACAAAACAATATTTCGTATTGGCAACAACAGGTAGATTATACGATGAGTGTGGATATGAATGTTGAAAATTTTCAATATGAAGGGACACAAGAACTCATCTATTCTAACAATTCTCCTGATACGTTATATCAAGTATTTTATCACTTATATTTTAATGCTTTTCAACCAGAAAGTGAAATGGATATACGTTCTCGTAATCTTCCCGATCCCGATCCCAGAGTTGGAAGCAGAATAAGTAAACTTACTCCCGAAGAAATTGGATATTTAAAAGTTTCTTCCTTAACACAAAACGGAAAACCATTAACATATAAAACTGAAGGGACTGTTTTAGAAGTATCACTAGATAAACCTATTGTACCAGGAGAAAAGGTTACTTTTTCTATGAAATTTAACGGTCAGGTACCTGTACAAATACGCCGTTCAGGAAGAAATAATAAAGAAGGTGTTGCATTATCAATGACACAGTGGTACCCAAAAATTGCAGAATATGATTTTGAAGGATGGCATGCAGATCCTTATATCGCAAGAGAATTTCATGGAGTATGGGGTGATTTTGATGTTACCATAACTATTGACAAAAATTATATTTTGGGAGGTACCGGATATTTGCAAAACCCTCAAGAAATAGGGTATGGATATGAAGAAACTGGTACAAAAGTAACTAGAAAAGGTAAAAAACTTTCGTGGCATTTTAAAGCTCCTAATGTACATGATTTTGCCTGGGCTGCAGATCCAGATTATATACATGACGTAGTAAAAGTACCTAACGGTCCTACGCTTCATTTTTTGTATAAAAACAAAAAAGAAATTATTGATAACTGGAAAGATCTACAGCCCAAAACCGTAGAGTTGATGAACTATTTTAGCGAAAAGATAGGAAAATACCCTTATGACCAATACTCTGTTTTACAAGGTGGCGACGGGGGTATGGAGTATGCCATGGCTACCTTGATTACAGGAGAAAGAAATTTTGGTAGCCTTGTTGGGGTTACCGCACACGAAATGGCACATTCGTGGTTTCAGCATATTCTGGCCAGTAATGAATCTAAACACGAATGGATGGATGAGGGATTTACAAGCTATATTTCGACTTTGGCAATGAATGAAGTAATGAAACAAAACAATCCCAACTCGTTGAGAGGAATCTACAAAGGATATTATCAATTAGCTACTTCTGGTATAGAACAGCCACAAACAACACAAGCTGATCGTTATTCTCATAATATGGCTTACGGAGCTTCTGCTTATTCTAAAGGTGCTGTTTTTCTTTCTCAATTAGGATATATTATCGGAGAAGATAATCTTGCAAAAACGATTAAAAGGTATTTTGATGAATGGAAATTTAAACACCCTACTCCTAATGATTTTAAAAGAATAGCAGAAAAAGTATCTGGAATACAATTGGATTGGTATCTAACAGATTGGACTCAAACAACAAATACAATAGATTACGGAATTAAAGATGTTGTAGAAAATAATGACACAACCAAAGTCACTTTAGAACGTATTGGATTGATGCCAATGCCTATAGATCTTTATGTAGAATATAAAGACAGTACAATAGAGTCATTTTATATCCCTTTAAGAATGATGCGTAATGAAAAAGAAAATCCGATCCCATCAATGAAAAGAACTATTTTATCGGATTGGCCATGGACTAATCCCATCTATTCGGTAAATCTTTCCAGACCAAAATCTGAAATAAAAGCAATTGGAATCGATATTACAAATACTATGGCCGATATAAACCCTA
>CAKMZM010000129.1:3480-9968 GCA_929200365.1 uncultured Flavobacteriaceae bacterium
ATGGATACGGCAATTAAAGCTATACTAGATGATTTGGATCCATATACCAAATATTGGAATGAACAGGATGTTGAAGCTTCAAAAATACGTAATGCCGGAGAATACACTGGTATTGGATCTTCTGTAAAAACGATAAAAGATAAAATTATTATTGTAGAGCCTTATAAAGATTATCCTGCAGATAAAGCGGGTCTTAAAGCGGGTGATGAAATCATACAAATAGGAGATATAAAAGTAGCCGATTTTAAAGATGATGCGGGAGAGCTTCTTAAAGGAGCCAGCGGAACTAAAGTTGACATTACCTATAAAAGACAAGGAGTAACCAAAACTACAGTGTTAACAAGAGAAGAAATAGAAGTAGATGCTGTTCCTTTTTATACATTATTAAATGATAATACAGGGTATATTGTATTATCAAAATTTAATAATAAAGCCTCTAGTGAAACTATTGATGCCTTAAAAGACCTAAAAGCCAAAGGTGCTAATAAGGTAATTTTAGATTTAAGAGGTAATCCTGGTGGTTTATTAAGTGAAGCTATAAACGTTACTAATATTTTTGTGCCAAAAGGAGAGTTAATTACCACTACAAAATCAGTAGTCAAAAAATATAATAAAGAATATTATACTAAAAGAGAACCTGTTGATATTCAAATTCCGCTTGTCGTATTAGTAAACGGAAGAAGTGCATCGGCAAGTGAGATTGTTGCGGGTAGTATTCAGGATCTTGACAGAGGAGTAGTTATCGGTGCAAGAAGTTTTGGTAAGGGACTAGTACAGCGACCAAAAAAACTAACTTATGGTACTCAGTTAAAAATTACTATTTCTAGATATTATACTCCTAGTGGTAGATGTATTCAGGCATTAGATTATTGGAATCGTGATAAAAACAATAATGCTGTTCGTATCAATGAACAGGATTTTAAAGCTTTTAAAACCGAAAACGGAAGAACTGTATATGATGGTGGTGGTATACAACCTGATATTGAATTAGAGACCTCTAAATTCAGTAAAATTACTACTGCTTTATTGCGATCTGATGCTATTTTTGAGTATGGAACAAAATATTACTACTCTCATCAATTAAAAAAACCTTCTGATTTTAAGTTTACAGATAATGATTATGAAGATTTTAAAAGTTTTGTGAAACAAAGTGAGTTTAATTTTGAGACTGAAACCGAAAAATCATTTAAAAAATCATTAGAAATTGCAAAAAAAGAAAAGTTTGATAAGGATATAACCTCTGCCTATACCGCTCTTATTGCTTCTATAAATGCTTCTAAACAAGCTGCTTTAGACACTTATAAGACCGAAATTGTTAATTTACTAACAGATGAGATTATTAAGCGCTATTTCTATCGTGAAGGATTATATACATATTATGTAACACACAATCCTGAAGTAGCTAAAAGTCAGGAAATATTGAGTAACAATAACAAATATAAAACCATTTTAAAAAAGTAAATCTACATATTCGCCAACTACGTTGTCTTAACTTACTATCCTTTCTGTGAGATAGTACTACCTAATAGTATAGTGTAGTCGAAACATTATAATATTTAATTCTGAAGGTTGTTTCGTGAAAATAGGAAAGTTTGAAAATCTAAGGTTTTTGACAAATAATACCTATTTAACTATAAAAAACTCATCTTGAGTAATGCTTTTGCCTATAAAAAATTTTGTTGATCTGTAAGTTTTCTATTATTATAGTTTTTATTGTCTGAAAATCAGAATACTAATTATAAATTTAATATTTAACATATGTAGTAAGTAATAATTATAATTACCCTACGTTATGACCTTTGAAAGGATGAGGGAAAATTACCCATCGTATATGTCCCAAAAAAGCTTATAAATGAAAAAAATAAAGTTTTGTTGTCTTTTTATAATACTAAAAACTTCTTCTTTTATTAATGCTCAAACAAATTCTATACACGAGAACCCATGGGTTCTTGGATTAGGAATTAATGTCGTATATAATCCTGGTACGCTATTTAATGGTATGTTGGATATAAAAAACAATTATAATTATAGTTATCCTATACGAATATCCTTAGAAAAAAGATTTATGAAAAACTATGGATTTGAAGTTGCTGGAAATTTCAATACATTTTTAAAAGGCAAAACAATTGATGGGATAAAAATAGAAGATGATGTTTCCTTTTTTTCTATAGACGGAACTTTCAAATATTACATTACAAATATCTATCAAAATGTTTACCGCGCAATATATGAAGGATATATTGCTACTGGAGTAGGAAATAATTTCTATGATAAATCGTATGGTGGAATGACTGCTAATTTGGGTGGTGGAATCAACTTGTACATTTCTGAAAATTTTCGTTTTAATGGTCAGGCAATGGCAAAAATATCAATCGACAATAACCCAAAAAGAACTAATTATATACATTACAATATTGGTTTTATTATTAGATTACAAGATTCATTTTTTAATTAAATATTATATTACAAAAACAGTTTGTCTATGAAATTTGCGTAGTGGATGATAAATAAAAAAGATAAATATTTTATTCAATACTTACCAACCTACTTATTATTAAATTATAAATGACAATTAAAAATCTCTATCCCGTTATTGCGTCATTATTTTTGACTTCTTGTGTATCCAAAAAAGATGTTGTTTATTTTCAAGATATAAGAGATGCACATGAGAAAGAAATTATAAAAAATTATAATACCGTTTTTGAGGCTGATGATCTATTAGCTATCACAGTATCATCTGCAGACATGTTGGGACTAGAACCATTTAATTTACCTTCTGTTTCCTTTAACCCTATTCCTGGCAGTATATCTGGAGAGAGAAAGCAACTTGCCTATTTGATAAAAAAAGATGGTACTATTGATTTTCCGGTTTTAGGAAAAGTAAAACTGTCTAAACTATCAAAAATAGAAGCTACAAAGGTGTTAAAAGACAAATTATCCTCTTATATTAAAAACCCTATTGTTCATATCGAATTAGTCAATTTTAAAATAACCGTATTAGGAGAAGTAAAAAACCCAGGAGTTTTTACTATTCCAAACGAACGTATAAGTATTATTGAAGCTATAGGTTTAGCAGGAGACCTTACTCTCACTGGTAAAAGAAGTGATATTTTAGTTGTTAGAGAGGATAATAATAAATATAAATATCACAGAGTCAATATTACTTCAGAAGAAATCTTTAATTCTCCTGTTTTTTACCTAAAACAAAACGATGCGATCTATGTTACTCCAAATAATGCACAAATAAAATCATCCTCATATAACAAAAATGCACCTCTTTGGATATCTGCCGCTTCTGTAATAGTATCATTGTTAATCTTATTAACTAAATAATATAATAACATGAGTTACGAGAAAGAAGAAGAAATTAATTTAATGGATCTAATTACTTGGTGTCTGAAACATAAAAAACTGTTTTTTATAACAGGTATTATATCTATAATCATAGCAGTACTCTATCTAAAATATACCCCTTTAGAATATCAGGTAAAAGCTACTATTTTAATAATGGGAGAAAAGACAGGAGCAGGAGTCTTATCAGAACTATCTACCTTTGAAGAAATGGGTTTTCTTCAAACCAACAATACAGAGGTAAAAAGTGAAATAGAAATTTTAAAGTCCAGACCTCTTTTTAAAAACGTAGTAAAAAATTTAAATTTACAGTATCAATACTATACAAAACCCAAATTTTTAAACCAACCAGTAGAACTATATGAAGAATCTCCCATATCATCTACATTAGTTGAAGACTCTTTGTTATTAGATAAAATAACGTTTAATATAACTATTAATTCAAAAACAGAATTTACTATAGAAGAAAAAGAAAATAACTTTCTTAAAGAAGGTGTTTTTGGTCAAAAAATATCTACAAAATCAGGTGATATAATTATTAAACCTAATGCTAAATATTTAGAACCCTTTTTAGGAAAACAAATTACATTGTTGATTCATCCAATAACAGATGTAGTAGAAAATTATAAATCAAAAATAAGCAATAATCTTACTAATGATGGTAATATTATTTCATTAAGCCTAAATACACAAGTTCGCAAAAAGGCTCAAAATATCATTAATGAATTAATAAAAGAATATAACCATAATGCTATAAAAAATAAAAATAAAATTTATGAAAATACAGCAAACTTCATAAAAGAAAGGCTTACTATCATAAATTCCGAATTATCTGATATAGAACACGGTGTAGAAACATTTAAAACTTCGAATAATATTATTAATGTTACCACTGAATCTGAATTGTTTTTAGAAAATTCATCTAAAAACAAAAAAGAAGTATTAGAAACAAATACACAATTGGGTTTAGTAAATTTCATGAATAATTACCTAAAAGCAAACGAAAAAGGATTATTGCCTGTTAATTTAGGTTTCTCTGAAGAGGCAATCATAAAAATGATTTCAAAATATAATGAAATCATTCTAAAAAGAGATCAGGTATTAAAAAGTACCACATTAAAAAACCCTATTGTTATAAGTTTAAGTGATAAATTAAATAGTATTAAACTAGGGTTAAAGCAAAGCTTAAATAATCAAAAAAGAGGATTAAAAATAAAACTTAAAGATTTACAAAACGAAAATGCCGTAATGAACACTAAAATTGCTGCATTACCTAAAAAAGAAAAAGAGTTAAGAGACATTGTTAGGCAGCAAGAAATAAAAGAAACCCTATATCTTTATTTATTACAAAAAAGAGAAGAAACAGCGATTTCATTGGCAGCAACTGTCGCAAACGCAAAGATTATAGAAGAACCTTATAGCCCTGCATTACCTGTTAAACCCAAAACAATAATTGTATTACTGGCTTCTCTTATAGCTACATTTATAATACCAATTATAATACTCGTTATTATGAAAATTTTTGATGTAAAAATAAAAGATAAAAACGAAATTCAGAAAAATATAGATATACCTATTGTTGCAGAAATTCCTACTACAAATACCAAAGATAATTTTATCATTTCTGCCAACGATCGCTCTATAACTGCAGAAGCATTTAGAATCTTCGAAAGTAATCTTAAGTTTTTACTATCAGACTTCGAGGAAAAAAGCAAAACTATTCTAGTAACATCCTCGGCTATTGGAGAAGGAAAATCATTTACTTCTATAAATCTGTCTATTGTTCTTTCAGAACCGAAGAAAAAAGTTGTTTTACTAGGATTAGATCTTAGATTTCCAAAAATTTCAGAATATCTTAATCTTGATTTTTCAAAAGGAGTAACTAATTATGTTAGAGATAAAGAATTAACCTTAAAAGACATCACTACCCGTTTAGACAATATTCCTAACCTAGATATTATAAACTCTGGTATAATACCACCCAACCCTGTTGAAATTTTAAAAAGTAAACGCTTTCAAAAATTAATTACCGAATTAAAAGAACAATATGATTATATTATTATAGATACTCCACCAGTAAATTTAGTAGCGGATGCCTTATTACTTAATGATCATGTGGATTTATGCATGTATGTAGTAAGATCACATTTTTCAGATAAAAGGCTTCTACCTGTAGCAGAAAACTTATTTAAAGAAAAACGTTTTTCTAATATGACTATACTATTAAATGGTGTTACTGTACCTAAGAAAAACTATTATAATTATGGTGCTATAAAACCAAAAACTTGGTGGAAACCAATTAAACAACCAGTATAAATATCTAAACCATATTATCTTTTATGTTTTTAATCCTTATCATAGCTATATGAGGAATACCATCTTCAAGGTACTCCTCTCCTATTTGCTCAAAACCATGTGTTTCATAGAATTTTTTTAAATACGTTTGAGCAGATATTTTAATTACTTTAGTTTTAAAATGTGTTTCTATGGTACTAATACTTTCTTTTATAAGGCTATGTCCATAACCGTATTTTCTTTCTTTTTCAGATACCACTACTCTTCCAATACTAGCATTTTCGAAATAATCACCTGCATCAAATAATCTCGTATAGGCAACAATTTCTTTATCCTTATATCCTATTACATGATATGCTTTTTGATCCTTATCATCAATATCTTGATAAATACACTCTTGCTCTACTATAAAAATCTTTGCGCGTAAGCGCAAAATTTTATATACTTCTAGTACAGAAAGTTCATCAAAACGTTTAACTTCAAATTCAATATCCATATTTTTTAATCCTGTACGATAATATCTTTACTATCCCTATTTTAAAATTATGGATGTAAAATAACATGATTAATTTAAAATTTCTTGTATAATATATCATCAATATTACTAAGTATTTCTTCAAATTCTGAAATCATAATATTGCTATCAAAATCTATATCTGCTTCTAAATGTGTTTCTGCTTCATTCAATTATGCAGTGTGGCATTGTATTTTTTATTTAGATTATTTTGTTTTTTTGTATTAAGAATATGAATGATTATAGGCATGAATTTTTACCATAGGCTAAATACACATTGGTATCTTATGTACTCTATTTAAATGTCTTCCTCCTTCAAATTTTGTTG
>CAKMZM010000130.1 GCA_929200365.1 uncultured Flavobacteriaceae bacterium
ATATAATCTAATCATACATCATTAGAACGTTAAATTCCACAAAAACACACAACTGAATAACATTCAGGGGAATAACACCTGATAAGTACCCATTATCACCCTGTATCTAAAAGGGTTTTAACCTCTAGTTTATATATTTTATGTGTACTACTTTTGGAAACATACAACTGATTTCCAGAACTATCAATTCATACATCGTCAGTATAATTGAATTACACAATAAATTAAAACAACAAAAACTAACAACATGAAATTAAGAACGTATTGGTTGAAATCTTGGATTTCAATCTTAGTATTAGGGGTACTATTTACATTCACTAATTGTGAAAAAGAGAATGAACTTTTTACAGAAGAAACTTCTGAGGAAACTATTACAACACAAGAAAAGGATATTACAGAAAAGGCATATCCTAATAAATCAGGAGAAGTAACTGAAATAACATATCAAGGGCAGCAATTAACTGTGGAAAAAATAGATGGTTTGTATGTGTTTGAAGGAGATATACTGATCACGCCTGAAGAACTTCAAAATGCAAATAAAAGTACTGGGAGAACAAAAAAACTTTGGCCAAATTGCATTGTGTACTATAGTATAGAAAGTAGTTTGCCTAATAAACAGAGAGTATATGATGCCATAGCACATTGGAAGAGTAAAACCAATCTTCAATTTGTAAAACGAACTAACCAAACTGCATACATTAATTTCCGTAAAATAATAAGCGGTTGCTCTTCTCAAATAGGGCGCACTGGAGGAAAACAAAATATTAACCTAGCAAATGGATGCTCTACAGGGAATACCATACATGAAATCGGACATGCCATAGGATTATGGCATGAGCAAAGCAGAAAAGATAGAAATACATATGTGAATATTAATTTTGCTAATATACAACCAGGAAAAGAGCATAATTTTAAAACCTATGTACAGCTAGGAAAAGATGGAGATGAGTATTCGCCTACATTAGATTTTGGAAGTATCATGATGTATGGACCATATGCTTTTTCTAAAAATGGAAAACCTACTATTACAAAAAAGAACGGTAGTACTTATAGTGTACAACGCAATGCACTATCTATATGGGATAGAATAGGAGTTTCCAGAATGTATAAAAAAGTATGTGGCACAGTGCCAAATATGAGTGGATATTACAAAGCAAATGATGGTGGGCATTATTATGTGAGACACATAGGAACTAATGTGTATTGGTTTGGAGAACACCCATCAGGATCTTGGGCAAATATATTCACAGGAAAACTAGATGGTAATAAAATAACAGGGCAATTTTATGATGTACCAAAAGGAAAAATACAAGGAAGGGGACCATTAAAATTAACCGTAAATTACAATAGCACCAAAATAACAAAAACCGCAGGAAGCAATTTTGGAGGATCCATATGGACAAAAACAAGACGACCTTCTAATCTTCCTGGAACCAGAACTGCAGGATTTGGAGTGCGAAATAATATCAACAACCTAACAGCAAGATGGTATGCCAACGATGGTGGGTACTATTATATAAGACAAGTAGGAACCCATATCGTATGGTTTGGAGAACGTCATTTCACATCAGGACGTCCACCTTGGTCCAATGTAGGAACTGGAGTCCGTATCGGAAACATAATATACCTCAACTGGGCAGATGTGCCAAAAGGAAATGCAAACAATAATGGCACCCTTATATTACGAGTAGATACAGCAAACAAAATGACAAGAACATATGTAACAGGAGGATTTAGTGGTTCTTCATGGAGTAGATAATACTCAATCACTTTTAAAAGCATGCTTGACAGCTCTTAAATAGATACTTTAAATAATTTAAAATAAAAAACAAAGACCTGAGGTGATACCTGTATGGTCTTTGTTTATATTTTACAAATAGAAACAAAAAGAAAAGATATATCAGATGTTTCCATAAAGATAAAAAACAATGAGGATGTAGTGTATAATATACAGGCATCTACAGATATGCTATGAACTTAATAGAAATTTGTATAACTTATAAATTGCCAGTAGAAGAAATCTATGTAGGGATGGCTATGCTGCTTCTTATCAATCCTATGTTTTATCGGATCACAAATTACCAGAAATAGTGCAAGATGAAGATCTGATGTTGCAGAAGTTTTTTATGTAGAGGATAATAGCAGATTAGGGTGTCAAATCCCAATTACTCCAGAGTTGGACGGGTTAGAAATAGAATTGGCTCCCGAGTCTTAATCATATACCTACTCTCTACAGATAGGGTCTACCAGATCATAATATATGATATTGGTGTTGTACAGAAGCACATAGAAAATTATAACCTTTTGTTGTTTGACGAAAAATCTAAAATGTTTTTATTACCAACAACATCCAGTTGTTCTTTTATCCAGATTTGTGCTTTGTTCAAGGTATTAAAATGTTTCCTGTTGATAGAAAAAAAATAGTTTTCCAACTCAAAATTAAGTTTTGCAGTATCATTATAAGTTACCACAGCAGTTGCTATAAGGTTGGTTAATTGGGATTCTATCAAATTCGCATCGGTAGGAATAATAGCATAAGTATTTACCTTGTTTACAATAAGTCCGAAAGGTGTTGTATTTCCAAAATGAGACTCCTTAGTAGTGATGATTTCCTTTAAAGATTCAAAAGAAACCGTTGCACCTTCTGCATATTCAACGACTATAAAATTGTTGAAGTAATAAAAATTTCCAACAGCAAAAGAATAAGATGTTACAACATGTTTGGCAAATATAGAGTCCTGTAGATACATATGTTTTGAGTGTTTTTATATTATAAATATAAATAAAAACAGACTGTTATCTGTTTAAAGCAGGGGTAAATGTTTTTATAATGAAGTGATTTAGATTTTTTAATAGTTGTTTTTTGATTAATTGCCCCGAGTATTCGGGATTACATTTCAGTGTTGTTGAGAAGTAAGAAAAAACGAAAATTGAGTAAAAAAAGAGCATTTATGAATTGAAAATAGCATAATTTTTTTAAGTTAATTTAGGTGAGAAATGGTATTGTATTTATCCTATTCTATTTCAGGTGTTCATTTTGGTTGTAAGAAATCTGAACTTATGTCATAACATAAAGAGAGTTTATTATGGATTTAATCCGTTTTACTCAACTCCTTTTAACAACCAAAGCAACTCTCCCGATAATAAAAGTGTGATAATCGAAAAAGTTATGATTTCACCAGAAAGCAACTTGCGACCTTTTGATTCAAAAATGGCCATAGAAATTATTGCTGCGCAAAGCGTAATAATTTTGACCATTACAATTACCATCCAAACCCCAGCTGTATGTCCCTTAGTGAAAACGAGATAAGCAACAATGGCAGATAATGGTATAACCATAATTAAATCCAGAGTTTGGATCACTAACTTGCCACCACTTTCTTTGATGATTTGTACATTTTCGTTGCCATTCATAGCCATAAATATTGAAGGCAGCCAAAGCACCAAAACAAAGATTATTGTAATCACTGCCAGAACTCCACCAGTTACTAATGAAGCTTTGTTAAAATGTAAATCCAGTTTTAATATATCATTCATAATAATAACAAAACTCAAAACAGACAGAACTGTAGAGACTACATAAAGAAGATAGTATTTGTCAAAAATAAGCCCAAAGCAAAACGAAGCATATGTATAAATGAAATAACTTAAAATCCCAGCCAGCAAAAGTTTGGAAATATCAGATTTGTCATAAAAATAAAGAGATCCAAAAAAAATGGGGATAACAATCATTAAGGTAAGTAGATCTTGCCCCTGGCACTGACAAATAATTGATTTAGGATTTTTGCTATATACAGACTTGTCAATAAGTCCCTTAAAGGAAACAAAGCTAATAATTATTCCAGCTGATATCGATAATATAAATAATATTTTGTTCATATACTATATTCTGTAATTAATATTAGTGTATAACAGTTTTATGTCAAATAGACAAGAGCGATTATACCTCAGACTTTTTCTCAATGTCATTAAGGTAAGTTATAAATAAGTATTTATGAAATTATTAATGAAATGAATTTTGATTTATAAAACCATCGCAATAAGTACTCTATAAAAAAAGAATATCTCTGTTTTTTGTTAATCTGTCGGTAAAAATGATAAATAAACTTGCATAACATGCATCTATACCTTTAATTTGCATTTAAATAATCAACAGCAAGTGTTGTTTTAGTTCATAAATATTTTTAATTGTTATCAAGAAAGGTGGAGGGATTAGACCCTATGAAACCTTAGCAACCCTTTATCTCGTAAAGAAGGTGCTACATTCTATCTACTTGGCAGACTAGATAACGAAGACTCATAGCCCTCGCTATATTTTTTCTAATAATTCTTGATATACGATTTTATTTATTTAGACAGAACATTGGTAATGTTTATAATTGAATGAAATGTAAAAACGGATAAATGTAAACTTTTGAAACTTACATTTAAAATTTATAATTGATTAGGTAGATGAAAGATATATACAAAATATTAGAAGAAAGAATTCTCGTGCTTGATGGTGCCATGGGAACTATGTTACAAAGACATAAGTTTACAGAAGAAGATTTTAGAGGAGAACAATTTAAAAATTGGTCTACTCCTGTGCAAGGTAATAATGATGTATTAAGTATTACCCAACCTGAAGCGATAAAAGAAATACATCGACTTTATTTTGAAGCTGGAGCAGATATTGTAGAAACTAATACCTTTTCGGGAACAACTATAGCCATGGCTGATTATGAAATGGAGGAACTAGTCTATGAATTAAATTATCAATCTGCAAAAATAGCTAAAGAAGTAGCAGATGAGTTGACGGTGAAAGAACCACACAAACCTCGTTTTGTAGCGGGATCTATGGGACCCACAAATAGAACAGCAAGCATGTCTCCCGATGTAAATGATCCTGGATATCGAGCAGTAACTTTTGATGAGTTAAGAATAGCGTATAAACAGCAGGCTGAAGCACTATTAGATGGAGGCGTGGATATTTTATTGGTAGAAACTATTTTTGATACATTAAATGCCAAAGCAGCACTTTTTGCAATAGAAGAAGTAAAAGATGAAAGAAATATCGATGTGCCAATTATGGTAAGTGGTACAATAACAGATGCGAGTGGTAGAACATTATCGGGGCAAACTGCAGAAGCATTTTTAATATCAGTTTCTCATATACCCATGCTATCTGTTGGTTTTAATTGTGCACTGGGAGCAAATCAATTAACCCCGCACTTAGAAGTTTTAGCTCAAAAAGCAAATTTTGGAGTATCAGCACACCCTAATGCTGGATTACCAAATGCATTTGGAGAATATGACGAAACCCCAGAACAAATGGCAGAGCAGATCAAAGAATATATGGATAAAAACTTAGTAAATATTGTTGGAGGCTGTTGTGGAACCACCCCAGAACATATTAGAGCAATAGCAGATTTGGCAAAAAAGTATAAACCAAGAGTAGTAGGAGTAGAAGTATAATATATGAATACCAAGGAAAAAAGAAAATATTTGAAACTCTCTGGCCTCGAACCGATGATCGTTTCAGCAGAAACAAACTTTATTAATGTTGGAGAACGAACTAATGTAGCAGGGTCACGCAAGTTTTTGCGATTGGTCAAGGAAGAAAAATTTGATGAAGCTTTAGATATAGCACGACATCAGGTAGAAGGAGGAGCACAAGTCATTGACATTAATATGGATGATGGCTTAATTGATGGTAAAGATGCAATGATAAGATTTCTTAACCTTATAATGGCAGAACCAGATATTGCACGAGTACCTATCATGATAGATAGCTCTAAATGGGAAATTATAGAAGCTGGATTGCAAGTAGTACAAGGAAAATGTGTAGTAAATTCTATAAGTCTTAAAGAAGGAGAAGAAGAATTTATAACACATGCCAAAGCCATAAAAAGATATGGAGCCGCTGTAATTGTAATGGCATTTGATGAGGTTGGGCAAGCAGATAATTATGAACGTCGTATAGAGATTTCAAAACGATCCTATGACTTACTGGTTCATAAACTAAAGTTCCCACCAGAGGATATCATATTTGATTTAAACATATTTCCAGTCGCCACAGGAATGGAAGAGCATCATAAAAATGCTATCGATTTTATTGAAGCCACACGATGGGTTAAAGAAAATCTACCGCATTGTAGTGTGAGTGGCGGAGTGAGTAATGTTTCCTTTTCCTTTAGGGGGAATAATACAGTTCGCGAAGCTATGCATTCTGTTTTTCTGTATCATGCCATTAAAGCGGGAATGAATATGGGAATTGTTAACCCTGCAATGCTAGAGGTGTATGATGATATTCCTAAAGATCTTTTAGAACATGTAGAAGATGTAATCCTGAATCGACGAGATGACGCTACCGAACGATTATTGGAGTTTGCAGAAACCGTTAAAGGAACAAAAAAGGAACAGGTTGTTGACCTTTCGTGGAGAGAAGAATCGCTGCAAAACAGAATTACCAGAGCTCTGGTAAAAGGGGTTGATCAATATATTGTAGAAGATGTAGAAGAAGCAAGACAAATTGTAAATAAACCCATAGAAGTAATAGAAGGACATTTAATGATGGGGATGAATGTTGTTGGTGATCTTTTTGGGTCTGGTAAAATGTTTTTGCCACAAGTAGTAAAATCTGCTAGGGTAATGAAAAAAGCAGTAGCACACTTACTTCCATTTATTGAAGAAGAAAAGAAAAAGAATGCACTTTCTGGAGGTGTAGTAAAAGAAAATGATTCTAATGGGCGTATTTTAATGGCTACGGTAAAAGGAGATGTACATGATATTGGTAAAAATATTGTCTCGGTAGTATTAGGATGTAATAATTATGAAATTGTAGACCTGGGCGTGATGGTTCCTCCCGATAAAATTATTCAGACTGCAATCGATGAACAAGTAGATATTATTGGGTTAAGTGGCTTAATAACCCCATCACTAGATGAAATGGTTCATCTGGCAAAAGAAATGGAACGTAAGAACTTCAATATTCCGTTATTAATTGGTGGGGCAACCACGTCAAAAGCTCATACAGCAGTTAAGATTGATCCACAATACAAAAATGCAGTAGTGCATGTTAATGATGCATCAAGAGCAGTAACCGTTGTAGGGGATTTGCTGAATAAGAGGAGTAATCAGAAATATGTAGGAGATCTTAAAGAGGATTATAATAAATTTAGACAAGGATTCCTTAAAAGAACAAAACAAAAAGAATACCTGAGTATCAAAGAAGCTAGAAAAAATAAATATGCAATAGATTGGAAAACCTCAGAAATTATAACCCCACATGAACTTGGAATTAAAGTTATAGAGGATTTTGATTTAAAAAAATTAGAACCCTATATCGATTGGTCGCCATTCTTTAGATCTTGGGAGTTGCATGGTAAATACCCTGCTATTTTAACCGATGAGGTTGTAGGAAAAGAAGCAACATCATTATTTAAAGATGCACAGGAATTATTGCAAAAAGTGTTTGATAAAAAACTACTCAAAGCAAAAGCAATCTATGGGTTGTTTAAAGCCAATACCATAGATGATGATATTGAAGTATCTTCTGAAAAAGGTGAATTTAAATTTAGGACACTCCGTCAACAATTAAAAAAACATGCAGGCAAGCCTAATTTTGCATTATCAGATTTTATAGCACCAAAAGAAAGTGGGGTTCAAGACTATATGGGGTGTTTTTGTGTAACCACTGGATTCGGAACTAAAGAACTGGCAGCAGCTTTTGAAGCAGACCATGATGATTATAATTCTATTATGATAAAAGCACTGGCAGATCGATTGGCAGAGGCTTTTGCAGAATATTTGCATGAAAAAGTACGTAAAGAAGATTGGGGGTATGCCAATCAGGAAATATTAAGCAATGAGGAATTAATAAAAGAGGCATATAAAGGGATTCGACCAGCACCAGGATATCCTGCGTGTCCCGATCATCTCGAAAAAATAACAATTTGGGAATTACTTCAGGTAAAAGAACGAATAGGTGTAGAATTAACAGAAAGTCTGGCCATGTGGCCCGCAGCATCGGTATCGGGATATTATTTTGCAAACCCCGAAGCTCGTTATTTTGGATTGGGAAAAATAAAAGAAGACCAACTCAAAGATTTTGCAGAACGAAAAGATATAGATCTCGAGTATGCTAGAAAATGGTTGAACCCTAATTTGATAGAATAAATGAACCCTCAAGGATATAAAAAACATTAAAAACCTTAATCTGAAAATAGTTCAATTGATATGAATATAGAAAATAGTATTATACAGTACAATGAAGTTTTTAATGAAGAACCTTGGTTTGGCACTTCGGTATTAAAGTCATTAGAACAGATTCCTGTGCTATTTTGGAATAAGAAACCAGAAAAAGTATCCCATTCTATAGCAGAACTCATATACCATATTATAGATTGGAGAGGGTTTGTTATCGAAAAACTAAAAGGAAATGCAACTTTTGATATTGAATTGAACACTGAAAAAGATTGGAGAAAAGGAATTTTAATACATACTGAGGAAGAAAAGAAAAATACCCTTGAAACATTGGTTGAAACTCAAAATACAATAACTAAATTACTAGCTACAGCATCAGATTTATGGTTATCTGAACCTACTTTGGGAAAAACATATACTAATGCCTATATGATGAGAGGGATAATGCAACATGATACATACCACCTAGGACAGATTAACCTGATATATAGTCAATTAAAATAGGAAACGCTAAGGATTAATAGATATATCTGAGCTCTTTTATGAGGAAGTATGAATCATAAAAAGCGAGTAGTGAAAGCCCGATCGAACGCCAAAAAAATATTAGCTAAGAAATACAAATTTAAAAATGAAAGTAACAGATCACATCAAAAAAGCAAAAGGAAAAACATTATTTTCTTTTGAGTTGATTCCGCCACGAAAAGGGAAAAATATACAAGAATTGTATGATAATATTGATCCATTAATGAAATTTAACCCTCCTTTTATTGATGTAACTACTTCACGAGAAGAGTATATTTATATTGATAGAGAAGGGTTGTTAGATAAAAAATTAACCCGTATGCGCCCAGGAACAGTAGGTATCTGTGCTTCGATTACTCATAAATATAATGTAGATACAATTCCACATGTTTTATGTGGTGGATTTACTAAAGAAGAAACAGAATATTTATTGGTCGATTGTCACTATTTGGGTATTGAAAATGTAATGGCATTGCGTGGTGATGCGATGAAAGAAGAAAAATATTTTACCCCTGCCAAGGGAGGGCATAGCTATGCTAATGAGCTTGTAGAGCAAATATTGAATATGAATAAAGGGCAGTTTCTTCATGAAATGATTGAAACAGATAATAAATCCAATTTTTGTATAGGAGTTGCTGGTTATCCTGAAAAACATATAGAAGCTCCTTCTATAGATTCTGATATTAGGAGATTAAAAGATAAGATAGATGCAGGAGCAGACTATGTTGTTACACAGATGTTTTTTGATAATAACAGATATTTTGATTTTGTAAAAAAAGCTAGAGAAGCAGGAATTAATGTACCTATAATTCCAGGAATAAAACCTGTAGCAGTAAAAAGGCATTTGCAATTATTACCTCAGGTTTTTAAATTGGATATGCCAGATGAATTGGTGAGAGCAGTAGAAAAATGCAAAACCAATAAAGAAGTTAGAGAAGTAGGCGTCGAATTTGCGATACAGCAGTCTAAAGAACTGATGGAGTACGGAGTTCCTGTATTACATTATTATTCAATGGGTAAATCAGATAATATTAGAAAAATTGCTGAAAAGGTATTTTAAAGAATACCAAATGAATTATAAAGCGATATAATAGGAGCAGTTGCTTTCTTTTCTTATGAAGCTGCAAAACT
>CAKMZM010000131.1 GCA_929200365.1 uncultured Flavobacteriaceae bacterium
AAAGATAATGAATTTCCGATCAAGCACTTAACCAAAATTTTTCATTTTGTTTTACCTTTTCATTTTAATCCTATTTTGTCATCTTACCAACACCATTGGTAAGACAACAAAATAGTAATAATCTTTTTTCCATTCCATACTTTGGTTTTCTCATCTGTTTTCATCGAATATTCAAAGCGAGATATCTTTTCAGTAATAGAAATTCCCAAAACATCAATCATTTTTTAGTTTTAATCTAAATCCGAAAACAGGCAATTTTCCTTGCATAAAATCTAAGTCATCTGCTCTTTTAAAACCTAACCTTTCATACATTCCCCATGCCAGTTTCATAGAGTTTGTTGTATGAATTACCATTGTTTTGCTTGTACTTTTTAACCCTTTTTCTATACAATATTTAGTAAGGATTTTTCCTAATCCATATCCTCTTGTATTAGCATCAACACCTAATAGTCTAAACCCACAAGCATTTTTTTCTTGTGTAGCAGTCCCTCCCGACCCATAATCTTTCATATCATTAAAATATACAACCGCACCGCCAATATGTCCTAGTTCTGATACTGCTACCAATATTTCAATATTTGGATTTTGAGTTAACGCTCCTACATTTCTAAGCATATCATAATATTCTGATTGCTCATCTATTTTGGGAAAACCTTTTAAGGCTGAATAAACCTCTACCAAAAGTTCCCCTATTCTTTCAAATTCCTCCTTTTTAGCATTTCTCACACCATAATTGTGATATTTTTTTAAGACTACCCTCTCGATTGATGTTTGATTGATTCTTTCGTTTATTACTTTTAATTGAGCAAGGAAATTCCCATTTTCTATTCCAAATATTTTTTCCAATTCTGCTTGAATAATTGTCCAAACCTTTTCAAGTTTTTGAGCAAGATGTTCTCCTTTGGTTGTTAAACTAATTAATTTAGAGCGACTATCGATAGGATTAGAATGAATTTGCACATAGTTCATCTTTTCCATATCTCGTACTACATTTTTAACGGTTATTCGGGTATAAGAAATTTTTTCTGTTATTTCCATTACTCCCAATGTTCTGTTTGATTTTAGTAAAACATAGTAAACAGGGAACCAACTAGATTTAAATTCTATGTCAGCATTCCTATATATTTTATCTGCTTCGTTTTGAAGTTTTTCATAAATTCTTCTCATTTGAGAACCTATAGATAAATATCCTAATTCTTCTAGTTTCATTTTAAAAAAGTATATTTTATACAAAAAAGAAATATATTCCTCAAATTTATGAAATATGTTTCATATTGTACTAATAAGATTTAAAAATATACTTATTGCAGAAGGTAGTGCCATTATAACTTGGACTGCCTAATAATTTTAGCCTGATATAAATTAATAATCATATATCCCCCTTTTTTAAGGGACGACTATTTAATATTTCTTATCCCTTCATAAACTACAATACTCACTGCATTAGCTAAGTTTAAACTTCTTACCTTATCACTGTATATTGGAATTTTGTAGAGTTGATCTCGATGTTTTTCAATTATAGTTTTTGATAAACCAGTAGATTCTTTTCCAAAAACAAAAAATAGATCGTCTTCATAAGGTATAGAACAATAATCTTTTTCTGCATGGCTTGATAGATATACCATGTTTTTACCATTATTTATGGCATAAAATTCGTCTATACTATCATATATATGTACCGAGATGTGTTTCCAATAATCTAACCCTGCTCTTTTTAATCTCGAATCACTTAATTCAAATCCAAATGGTTTTACCAAATGTAGATTTGATCCCGAAGCTAAACTAAGTCTACCTATATTACCCGTATTCATAGGGATTTCTGGTTCTACAAGTACAATATTATATGCCATTCTTATTGTCTTTTAAGAATTAAATGGATCTGATCTTTGATTAATCCTGTGCTAAGCAAAGGGTAGGAATGACAAAATCATCATAAAAATTATCCAAAAATCACACTTTGCAGTACTATACATCCAACTATTATCGAAATGATCCCAATAACCCCGTTCATCCATTTAAATATAGATATATTACGCTCTATAAAGCGACTCATGGTAAAGATCAATACATAACTATATACTGCCATAGAAAAAATAATCCCAATAGATTCTACTATTAATATCAGGATAGCATCAGAGATTGTATTTGCACTAATAATTAATGCAGAAGTAAGTGCACCTCCTGTACCTGCCAACCCATGTAACATCCCTATCCAAAATGATCTGTTAATAGGGTTCATGGCAATTTCTTCACCTCTTTTTCCATGTAGATGAATAGGATTATTAGCCGCATGCTCATGTGCTTCTATTTTTTTATGATCTGCCATCATTTCATTAATCTTATGATTTCTTCGAATGGCCATTACACCTAGCCAAATCATAATTGGACCGACAGAAAATTCTGCCCAAAAAGAGATACTCTCTACAAATGTAAGTAGGGCTGCTCTAAATGCTAAAGCAATCCCTCCAAACATCAACAAAGTTACTGAATGGCCTAATGCCCATTGAGATGCTGTAAATACGGTTTTAAAAGATACTTTCTTTTTCTGAATAGCATTTTCTGCTGCCAATACCGATACTGCAGACATATGATCTGGTTCAAAAGAATGTAAAACCCCTGCGATCAGAGGGCGGGCAAGATTCATAATATTCATATAGTGTATGATATGTGAGTCCCATCATTATTAATCAAATACATAGCAATCGTTACATTTGGTGCTATTTTCTGACAATGATAATGGCATTCTTGTATTAATTTTTGATAAAAATTTTCTTGGCTTGTAAAAGTAAAAATTTCCCGAAGACGTCCTGCCATATTTAGTGCTAAAATTTTGTTAGCAACTTCCTTTGGATATCCTGCCGATATAGCGAGCTGATATATAAAATCTTTATCCCATGTTGTTTTTCCACTATGCGTATTCGTTCTGCCTTGTGCTAGTTTTGCTGCTTTTCCTAACATAATTCCCATAGATACCTTGGTGATTTGAGGGGATTGATGAATTTTTTCGAAAGTTTCCTGTATCCAGTTTCCGTAATGTATACAGGATACTTCTGAAATGTTAGGAAATATAGACCTCAGCATTTTCTCACTACGTGCTCCAGAGTTAAGTAATAATGCTGTCATGCCATTTGCAACAGCAACATCAATCCCTTGTTGAATACTTGCAATATAAGACGCCGCAGAAAAGGGAGTGACAATACCTGTAGTTCCTAATATTGAAATTCCATGCAATATCCCTAAACGACTATTCAATGTTTTTTTAGCAAGCTCTTCTCCGTTTTTTACCGATATCGTAATGGTTACTCCATTTTTTTCGAGCTGATAATTTGATAGTATCTTTTTACAAACGATACGCATCATATCTCTGGGGACTGGGTTAATGGCGGGCTCCCCTACAGGTATTTCTAATCCTGGTAAGGTAATTAACCCTACTCCTTTTCCTCTTTTAAAAAGAATATCTCCCGTATTATTAAGAGATACAGTAGCCATGATCTCTGCATTATGAGTTACATCGGGGTCATCACCCGCATCTTTTATTGTTGAATATGTGGCTTCCTTTTGTGTTAAGGTATTGGATTGAACCTGAAATGTAGCAATTTCACCTATAGGCAATTGCACTTGTGTTTCGGTAAGCTCCTGTTGGGTTACCAAACCCCACAACGCGGCTTTAACACAAGCCGTGGCACAGGCTCCTGTGGTATATCCTCTTCGCAAAGGTTTATCTGGTATGTCTTGTAGTTCGCTAATATTTTTACGTTATAAATTTTAAAAAAACTATGCTTTCGAATTTACAAAAAATGAAGGTGCAGACCTCACAGGTCTTAGAGACCTGTGAGGTCTAAAGATTCTTTATTCGTTATTAATCATTTCAATTAACGCTGCTTTAGTATCGACACAAAGATATCGATTAGAAATCTTTGGTTTTTTAAGAATCACTATCGGGATATCTAAGGCTTGAGACGCAGCTATTTTTTCTTCCAGTTTTCCATTCCTTCCACTTTCTTTAGTAAAAATAACATCTGGAGATAGTTTGGTAAATAACTCCATTTCTTCGGTCTTAGATTGTGGGTATCCAAATACTAATTTTGTTTTTGGAAATCCCGCCTTATCTGCAATTGCCCTAGAACTGTCACGATCCAAAATACGAAACCAGGTGAGATGATCCTTCCAGTAGGATTGTAATTTAGTAATGGTCTGTACCCCTGAAAGTGCCAGTAATGAACTATAGTTATTTTTATTAAAATAACGTATCGCTTCTTCAAAACTATCTACATAATATACGTTTTGATCTCGTATTCTGGAAGAAAACTGTCTTTGAAAACGTATTAAAGGCAATGCGATCAAAGTGTCAGAAATCATTTGATGTAATTGTACCGCAAAAGGATGGGAAGCGTTAATAATATGTGTAATCTCATGCTTCTTGCAAAAATTCTCTAAGATAGAAGGTGTCATTACTCCATGTATCGGAATTCCTTTTCCTTCATAATCCACTTTTGTTTTGGTTGAATAGTAATACGGATATTCTAGTTCATCCAATATTTTGGCGACTTTTTTCCCTTCTGTAGTGCCTCCAAAAACGAGTATCATGAGGATTGAATTTCTTTTTCTTTTTTCCTAAAGATATGGTGCCATTTATCATCATATAACCACGATCTGTTTTTACGGGCACCTACGGCTTCACCAACTACAATAAGTACTGTACGAGTTAGTTTATTTTTTTTGATGATAGTCGTTAGTTCAGAAAGGGTACCTGTCCATACTTCTTCATCTTCCCAACTCACACGGTATAATATTGCTAATGGTGTATTTTCTGGATAATGTTCCAGAAGTTGTGCTTGTATTTTTTTAGCGATGCCTACACTTAAGAAAATACACATGGTAGCTCTTAATTTTGCCATATCAGTAATTTTTTCGTGTTCTGGCATTGGTGTATTTCCTGCTCCCCGAGTAAGAATAATAGTTTGTGCTACTTCGGGAATGGTAAATTCTGATTTTAGATACGCTGCTGCTGCCTGAAATGAAGAAATTCCCGGAACGATATAATAATCGTATCCTTTTTCGTCAAAAATAGTCATCTGCTCCTGTATTGCTCCATATATAGAAGGGTCCCCAGAATGTAACCGCACAATAGATTTTCCTTGTCGATAATATTGATCAATAATCATTATTTGTTCTTCTAGGGTCATCGAAGCAGAATTACGTACCAACGCACCTTCTTTTGCCATATGTGTCAAAGCTTCAGGTACCAAACTCCCGGCATATAAAATACAATCTGCATGTTCTAAGATGTACTGCCCTTTTAAGGTCAATAATTCTGGATCTCCCGATCCTGCACCCACAATTGCAATACTTGCTTTGCGTTCATATCTGGTCGACAAGCTTAATGCGAAGGTAAATTTCTTACCAGATGGCGTGAGTGCTTTTGTTTTTTCAATAAGCCACGTTGACTGACCTGCGATTAATGCTGCTGCGGCTTCAGAAACGCCATAAACACCTACTTTTTTCTTTACAACTTCTGAAGGGTTAGCAACTGCGATGGTATTAAGTTCTTCACCAGTATAGGTTATAAAAGGAATATTATAATACGCTGCAAAATCCAGATATGCCTGTTCTTCATTTTTAATAGTTGCAGATCCTATGGCATAGATACTTTCTATCGCAATATGTTGCTCTTGTAATGCAGATTCTAATCCTTTCATTAGAAGTTGTGGTTCTATATCTTTTGCGCATCCACTGCCCAATGCCACACAAGGAGGATAGAAAGAAAGAATAGGAGTTTCTGTAGTGATAAGTTCATACCCCACATATAGTATTAATTCATAATTACTATGTTCAAAATCTCCCTGATCATAATACATATCTACAAAATCTGGGCAAGTTTTCTCCAGATATTGAACCCCTTTATTCTTAACTTTTAGCACTAATGCTGTAGGTTTTCTATTTACAAACAGTGATATAATCTTATTTACAGGAATAGAACTTTTCATTTTCCATCCATAAGTTTCTGCCAACGTATCCAGTGCCCATAGGTTTTGCAAATCACTAGATGTAGATAACACTGCTTGCGCATTTAAGATTCTACTAATTTGGGCTGTGAGTATATTGGCTTTACCAATATGGCCGCTAAGTACAGCTTGTACGAATTTTCCCTGATCATCAACATTAATCACAGCAGGATCACTTGCTTTATCTTTGATATATGCGGCGATACTACGTACACAAATCCCTAATGAACCTACAAAAATCCATGCATCATAGTTATGAAATGAATTTTCTATCAGCTCTGATACCGAATTGATTTGCTTTATATCTTTACTAACTTCTACTGTTCTTGTTGTGAACAGCTTAGAGCGGTAAAATTCTTTTTGCAAGGTTTTAGCAATAGACAATCCCTGATCTGTAAAACAGAGTATTGCAACTTTTATAGTGTGTTCTGACATGTGTTTTTTGAAAAAGCTATTAAATTCTCTTTCATCACAAAGATATTAGGTTATTTACATCTTAAAAAATGTTTTAGGTAAGATTATACATACTGGCTATGCAAAAAACCAAAAACCTTGATAGGTGAAGTTAGGAGATTGTGCAGATAAGATATTTTCTACTCTAGCAATACACTCAACCAAAGAGGCAGCCTGTGTATCTTTGGAATTATATTTTGTTCCTTTTTTGAGCCATATCGCTGTCATGATTTGTAAAAAGTGCAGCATTTGAACAAATTTCTATTCATTTTCGGTTAAACCTGCTTTATGCATTGGAAAATCTATTACATCTTTCAATTACTGCAAATACTGGCGTTTCACTGTGTTTTTTAATGTAACCGTAGCGGTGCTACGCTGAAATTAAGAAAACACCAGTATTTGCAGTACTTGAAAACTTCATAACAAAGTTCCAATGCATAAAGCAGGTTAAAAATTAAAAGTCAAGATGACTTCATTCTTGAGGATATCATTTACTATTTTTTGCTATTTTCTTTTTTCTCCATTTTTTATCATTGCTTTATCAAGTTGAGTTAATTTATATTCTTTTGTAATTTTTGAATTATTTTCAAGTAATAATTTCTCTGCAAGTTTATTTAAATTAGCTTGAGCATAATAAAGTGCATTTTCATTTCTTTTATTTACATAGTTTACGTTTGCATTATGATCAATTAAATATTGAATAAAAAATAAATTTTTCTCTATAGTTATCTCAGGATTTAGCCCTGTTTCTGTTAAAAAGTCAGGGTTAAACCCAAGTTGACTTTTTACTAATTTACTATTTAAATCTTCTAGTTTAAGGTTTAGATCACTTAATCCAGACGAAAACTGAACACTATACATAAGAGGGGAAACCTCTCTTTCTGAAATTAAATTCACATTAGCTCCTTTTGATATTAGAAATTTTAATAACCCTAATTGATTTCCTATTGCAGTCATATGGATTAATGCATATTGATTATCTTTTGAAATGTAATTAATATCAATTCCTTTATTTAATAAAATATTGATTACCGTAGTATCTTTTAACCTAACAAAAGTTTCTTTTAAGTCTTTTTTCGATATCCATTTTTGATCCATCCATTTAATGAGTTGTTTTTCTTTTACTATACTATTTTTTGTGGTATCCACAATAGTTATATTACGTAAAGGGTCATTACCCAATATATTTTGTACTAATTCTTTTTTTTGAGCTGCAGAATATCTTGTTATAAATTGTTTTGAAATATCAAAGTTATTTACTTGTACAGCATAATCTAACACCGTTTCCCCATCATTATTTGTGATAGTATCACTTATTTTTTTATTCAAAAAATAGGTGACAATTTCCTCATTACCACGAGACACAGCAATATGTAAAGGAGTATCTCCGTTATTAGTATTTACGTTTAATAAAGCGCCATGAGCAACTAATTTTTTAATTAGTGTCAAATTTTTATGTTCTATAGCATAATGTAATGCAGATAACCCAAAACGAGTATCAATCACATTAGCATCTACCCCTTTTTCTAATAATTGATATGTTAATCCATAGTCTCTATTGATTATCGTAATCATTAAAGGGGAGAGTTGATTATCATCTAATTGGTTGATGAATCTAGATTCTTTGATTAATTTTGTGGTTATATTTCTGGCTTCTTGGATTATTGCAAAATGCAATGCGGTTCTATTATTTTTAAATTTTACGGTATCAATATTTATTTTAGTAAGTAACTCCTCAAACTCTTGTACGTTATCATTACCAATGACCTCCATTATATCAATAAGTTTTACAGGTTCAGGTTTCAAATTACAAGAAGTTATAAGACTAATGAGAATAATAATTAGGATGCTTTTTTTCATAGTATCAAATTAAAAGTTTAGCAAATGAGAGCTATTTTTTTAGTGAAATTTCAATGTTTTGAAGGGTATTCGTCCTCTTTTTTATGAGCGTAAGATATCAATTAAACGCAGATTATGCGATAGAATTTCGTCATGAGACTTTGAGAGATACCATACATACAATGATTTTCTTAGTTTTAGCGTAGAATCGCCACGGTTACATTAAAAAATCAAGTGCAACGCTTGTATTTGCAGTAGATCAAAGGTGTAATAGGTTTTCTATTGCATATCTGGGTTAAGCTACCTGTAGTAACTATACAAATTGGTATTCGTAGTATATTTCTTTTTTCCGGAGACTAAAATGTGCTTCTTTTTTGGGAGAGATAGAATCATCATCTTTCCAAAAGGTTTCTCATACTAATTGTTGTTCTGTGGTAGTTTCTGGTGTAAGAATTGAGCATTTGAATAAAGGTGATGGGAAACTCTCGGCTTTTCTTCGTTCAAAATCTGGATCTCTAAACTCATCAAAAGCAGTGCTAGGGGTGTAATAAATAGGCTCTATACGTATCCCAAACATAGAACGACTAATCTTGTTGGGGCTATTTGGAAAACCTCTTATCATTAATTTGGCGCTTTGCATTTTGATCAGGTTCATAGAATATTCTCTAAAAAAGTAATTGCTTACTAGTCTTTGCTACAAACGAGACGCTTGCACTAGCAGGGTTTTACTGTAAATTATGATCTGATTATACATACTGGTTACGTAAAAAACCAAAAATCAACAACAGGTTTTTTATTCCATAAGATGAGTAGTTCTTCTATTTCTTTTTTTCCTATAGGAGAGGCCACTACAATGATTATCTGAGCATCCTCAAGCGTTTTAATATCGTCATAATGAGCTAATTTTATCCCATAGATATCCTTTCCTATTTTTCTTTCATTATCACATACCCAATGAAATTGATCATCATATGATTGTAAGAGCTTGGCCATATCTTTTCCGTTTTTTCCTGCACCCCATAGTACTAAAGGTCGTGCTTTGTCTCTATCTAATTCGTAGAAAAAGCGTAGCTTAAGATCAAAATATCGATTGTCTTTGTATTCTTCCCAGGTACGTGAAATCCTATCAGACCGGTCTCTCCAGTGGTGTAAGATTTTATCAATCCCCACTGCTGTTAAGCCTAACCTATAAAATCGGAAACAGAGATCATAATCTTCTGGATATATTATTGGATCAAAAGCTCCTGCTGCATCAAAATCTTCTTTGTGTAGTAACCAACAATGAGATGGGATCACACATTCTCTATAAATCTCTTGATAATGCGTACTTGTTCTGGCAACTTCATTCAACCATTTTTCGTATTTAAGAAATCCATCAC
>CAKMZM010000132.1 GCA_929200365.1 uncultured Flavobacteriaceae bacterium
AAATGAGTTTGCGAACCAACCGATTGTAAAAAAGCAATTTTCTTGGTTGTAGGATTTCTTCTGGGTCTAAAACTGTTTTTTGAAACAGAAGTAAGTGCTATTTCTGTTTCCCCACTCTCATCTGCAGAATAAATAACACTGTTACCGCCAACTAGTTTCGTATACACAATTCTATTGTTTGGTGGTCCCGCAGTCGTAAAAGTAAAAATTGTACTATTAATCGGGTCATTGATATTATCACTAGAACTTACCTGCCAAAAATATTTTGTAGCAAAAGAAAGTCCAGATACGATATATGCTGTATCTTCAATATTGTCAAAAATTTCTACATTAGAGTTTTCTTCATTTCTTAAGCTCACTTTGTATGTTAGTTTATCTTCATCAGGGTCACTACAACTCCATACTAATTTAACTTCTAATGGCTGATCGACAGCATTATCTACTGGTGTTACTAAAGTTGCAACTTCTGGTGGGCGGTTGGTAGCTGTCGCTATATCCATTTCAAGAACCATTTCAAGTTCTTTATCTGTTAATACTGTAATCGGTTCAAAAACCGCTAATAACCCTTCTCGTTGACCCGAAAGAGAATACTCTCTTGAGGGCACATTTTTTAAATGGTAGACGCCATCTTTATTTGTAAAAACAGTACTTGAAGCAGGGTTTGTTGATATTTTTACGTTTTCTAAAGGCTCATTAGTTCCTTTTTTAACTACTTTTCCTTTAACAGATCCTAAACCTTCAGAGTCAATAGTATCCTCACTACAAGAAGTTATAGCCAAAATTACAAAAACACTTATTATTCTTATGATCATTTTTTTCACAATCTATTTATTTTTATCCTTTCGGATTATACCTTTTTTCTAACTTTTCTATTTCTTTTTCTTAGTTCACGCAATTCTACATTTTTCTCTCGTTTCTGTAATCTTAATTTTTTACTCGCCCTTTCAGGGTTTCCAAAATACCAATTAAGTCCTAAAGAAAAATTAAAATATTGATCATCTCGTTTTCCTTGAGCTATTCTATCCAACTCATCACTAATCAAAACATTGTGAGTAATATTCATTGAAAAACCTACTTTATCTGAAATCAAATATTCAACTCCTCCACCATACTGAAACTTAACCATAGTATTCTCGAACTCATCGTCGTTTACAACACCAATTCCTCCATACAGGAACGGAGATAATTTTTCAAATGGTAATACGTTTAACTCTGTATTAAGATCTACAGCATTAAATCCTTGTGAAAATACATTTTGATTAATTAGATCAAATTTATTTAAACTTACATTAACATTAAGGTAGGGATTAAAATACCATCTCCCTCCTATTTTCACAGAATAAGTAAGTTCTGGATTATTATAGTCCCCACTAATTAGGGCAGTTCCTCCTGTTAAAAGCATAGAGATTTTAGATCTCCTTTCTTTAAAATATCGATCATACAGTGCAGTATTCTGGGCTTCATATTTTTCTTCTTTATATTTTTCTATCAATGTATTTACAACTTCTGGTTCTGCATTAACAGCCCATAATTTATCCTCGATTCCTTCTACAATTAGAGATTCTACTGCTTTCTCTATTGCTTCTGATACTGCCATTTGAGCAGGTTCATTCTTGGTAAAACCTGTTTCGGCTTCAAGTAGTCTTTTAAAGTTTACATACCTAAAGAAGTTTACATCTAGCGCCTGTGACAAAATAGTTTTGGAGACATATATGGTTTTTAAGATTTTACCACTAGAGGTTGAAACAGCTCGTAAATAAACTGTAATTCTATCTTGTCTATACTTTGTAGAGCCTCCTACCCCAAAATACCTTGCTCCTAATCCTCCAGTAATAATATTAGAGTCATAAGATACAATCCCTCCTTCTAGGATAATCCCAGCATATAATAATGGTGGTAATTGTGGTTCATTTGTATTTTTGGTTTTTCTATATTCTTTTCTTGTAGAGCGTATAATATTACGTTCATTAAGTAAGTTGCTTAAATTTTCTCTTTCGATAGGTACAAACCACTTAGAGTCTTCGAGTGCTTTGATCAAAATTGTTGTTGCTCCTTGAGTAACAGCTGTACTAAAAGTGCTTCCGTTCTCGGTAGGCTTATACTGCCCTGTTTGATCTCTAAATTTATATACTCCAACAACAACAGGTTCTACTGGTGGCAGAAAATCCCTTAATGTTTTTGTAACTTCTGTATCTTCTCCTATTCTGGCATTTTCGATAGTCATGGGCTGACTAAAATACGTCCCGCATCCATATACTAAAAATGCGCAAGAAATTACTGCGATTACTTTATATAACTTATGATACATTAAAATTTAATTAGGAATTATTACTTGGGATTGGTCTCCAGTGCTTGTATCTAAGATATTGATTACCAAACCTTCTCCAGAAGGAAAAACCTCTATGAATAATGATCCAAAATTATACGTTCCTTCAGTAAGACCTTCTTCTCCAAATTGTTCGGTAAATAGTGTTCTTGATATCTGGCTTAATAATTGGTTATTCAGGTTCTCTGTAAATCTTTCTACATCAGATCTTTGATCCCTAGAATCTGTAGGCTCTGTAAATTTATTCTGAGCTTCAGCAGAGCTAAGAAGCCATTGATAATTAAATGTGTCTCCTCCAAAAGCAGGATTTAATGGTTTATATACCAAATCTTGCCCAAAAGAAAAATTACATATTGAGGTAACAAGAAAAAGCGTTATTAAAATTGATTTCATTTTAACTGTTTTAATACTGAAAAATATCGTTTTTCTGCTTTTTTAAATCTTTAAAATACTTATACACTTTTCGGATTGAAATTTTTGACATTTGTTCTAGATATTCCAAATCTGGCTTTCCTATACATTCGTGAATGATATTATCCTCTATTTTTACTTGAATAATAGTACTACGACCAAAGCTTAGTTTCTCATATACCCCTACCACTTTATTACCATTTATCTGATTTAAGGTGTATGACGCATAGAAAAATTCATAAAAATCTCTCCCTGGCTTGGTTTTAGTTTCTTCTATTACTATTCCTTTTAATTCGATTCCATCATCAGAAGAGGTATCTTCTACTGCTGTTTTAGACTTTTGATCAATTTCTTCATTAAAAGCGAGTCTATCTTTACCTATAACCTTATCATCTTCATAGAGCAATAAAAGCAATACTATTTTATTGCTATCTTCTACACTAATCGATCCTTGTGAAAGCTTTTTAGTTTCATTTGCTTCTAAAGTAAATCTTCCTTCCTGATTATTTTTAGTTACATTATTATTTGCATCTGTTCTAAAGACAGTAATGGTGTATTGCAAACTTTTGTAGACTTCTGTAGTATTAGTAGCAGTAGCAGTCACAGAAATTATATCATCAATAGTTTCTGTTTTAAGTTTGGCAACTACATCAATATTTGTGAACTGAGCAATTGAAACCTGAAAAAACAAAGTTGTAAGTATGACAAGTTTAAACTTCATACTCATATTATGTATCTAGATTAAAAACTTCTAACAATTATAGTTCTGGCATTACCAGACATTTTAAATTTCAGGTTTTTTGACAATTCATTACTTCCAAATCGTTCAAAAATATGGTTATTCCCTTCTTGTATAAGTTCTAAATTAGTCGACACATCAGGATTAAAAGAAAAATCGATCACAGCATTATTATTTCCTGTTTGCATAATCGACTTCTCTATTCTTCTGGAAAATTCATTTATCTCTACTAGATTTTGATCTCCTTTCTGGATAATTTTAATATTTGAAGATGCTGCAATACTATTAGAAAGCACAGTATTACCAGTACCCATTTGTTGAATAAAAACTGTGTTCACCCCATCAGAGAGAGAAGGATTACCTGTTTTAGACGATATATCATTGCCTTGAGAAAGGGCTATAAATTTATCTTGATCTGTAGTCACTATCTGACTTTCTTCCTTTACCATCTGTGCATAAGCTATAGAAAAAGAAAAGAAAAGAAAAAATACCAGAGTCCTTATAAAAATGGTTTTGTTCATCGTTTTTTCAGAATTTAAAAATCAAGATAAGAGTTATGCTTCTTGAGCATAACTCTTATAAAGAAATTAGAGTTTAATCTAATTAAATTAATTGAACTATTATTGACTTACGGTAGTTGTATTGTTTACTCCAGTTTGAAGAATTACACTGGTATTCATATCGCCCCATTGAGTTACAAAAGTATTGTTACCTGTACCAACCTGAGTATCTTCTGCAACATTTAGCTTTCCAAATTGGAAAATATCACTTGTGTTGTTTGCTCCATTTTGAGTTGATATAGCCTTATTTGCATTACCAAATTGATTTTGACTAATAAGATTATTTTCTCCAACCAGACTTAAACCCAGACTTGCTCCCTGAGAAGCTTCAGCAACGTTACCATGCCCTAACTGAAGTTGTTGTACTGTATTTTCACTTCCGGCACCTAAAATGTTTTGGGTAGCAGCAGCACTATTTCCGTCTCCTAACTGAGTTTGTGCCACAATGTTATTACCTCCTTTTTGTATTGCCGATAACTCGTTACTATTACCTAATTGGAGCTGATTTACAAGACCTCCTACAGAGGCAAGGAAAAAATCTCCTTGTAAAGAAGCTGCCTTGTTACCAACTCCTCTTTGATTTTGAGTTGTTGCATTGTTTATTCCTGATTGTGATACCGAAGAAGCATTTTCATTACCATACTGTACTACTTCTGCTTTATCACTTGTTCCTAATTGTAATACTGAAGCAAAATTTTCATTACCTATTTGTGATTGTCCAGAAATATGATTTCGCCCGTGTTGAGATGTGATAACAACATTACTATTACCTTCCTGTACCTGTATAGCCAAATTATCTCCTCCGTATGTTAGTAAATTTTGATCTGCAATTGCTTCATTAGAGTCTCCAGTTTGACTTTGAAGGATTGTGTTATTATCTTCTTCATGATTAGCAAATGCATTATTTTCATTACCCACCTGTATTTGCTCTATTCTTCCTTCTCTGGAGCCAAAAAAAGCACCTCCTTGTATAGAATTAGCATTGTTACCACCGCCTTCCTGCTCCTGGGATACAGCATTATGATCTCCTCTTTGTTCTGCATTAGTTATATTGGCATCTCCTATTTGAGATTGAGAAGATAGATTATTTTCTCCTACTTGCTCAATAGATGCAGTATTGAAGTTTCCTTCTTGTTGAAGTTCACTAAAGTTATCTATTCCTTCTTGTTTTAAGGATGCAGAGTTACCATTTCCATATTGAACTTGAGAGACAGTATTTGTTATTCCTTCTTGAGATACTATAACCTCGTTTCTATCTCCTTCTTGAAGTTGATTAGCTACGTTGCCTCCTCCTTCGTATTCTAAATTTTGAGTAACTCTAGCAGAATTACCATTACCTACCTGTACTTGATACGCCTGATTATCTGCTTCCTCGTGGTGAGCAAAAGCTGAGTTTTTATCTCCGTTTTGAGATTGTTCTACAACCCCATTACTGGAACTAAATGCAGTAGTACCTTGTATGGCTTCTGCGCTATTTCCAATTCCTTCTTGACTTGTTAAAGAAGAATTAGTTGCCCCTATCTGAGAAATGTTAGCAATATTATTGTCCCCAGTTTGAGTAACATTACTATTGTTCGATTGTGCGATCATTGCTGTAGCACTTAATAAAGCTGCCAGACTAAAAATTAATTTTTTCATATGTGATATTTATAAAGTGATTAATAAATTACTTCTTAAAAACTAACTGACAAGAACGCAAATCAAAGACTAGAAAAAGTCTAATACAATTTTGTTCTATTTAAAAGCGTACTTTGAAAATTGAGGGGGTTATCAATACTATAATAACCAAATCTGATAATATCAAATTTAGCAAAATATTAGCCCTTTTGTTGTGAATTCCTCAATTATTCGACGAAATACATGAGGTAAAACCGTAAAAAAATAATTTTATATGATTATTAAAGACTTCTGCTAAATACTAATTTTTTCTTAATTTTTTCCCTCTGCACCATAAAAGTAAGTCAATTCTTACCTTGTAAAAAGTAGTTCCCTATATTTTGTTAGCGGCCACAATTCATCATCTACAAGTAATTCTAATTTATCACAGCTATATCTGATTTCATCAAATAGAGGTTTTACCATATCACAATAACTCGAAGCTTTGTTCTCCAAATCTTCAAGTTTATTTGCTTTTTTACGTGCTTCTGTCATTTCATTAACCTTTGTATTGATTTTTCCGATATGTCCAGAAATCTCTTCTATGATTTCCATTTGCTCTTTTGCATATTTTTTAAAATCCTTACCATATAGTTCTTTTAATCCAGATACATTATTGATTAACATATTTTGATATCGTATCGCAGTAGGAATCACATGGTTTCTAGCAATATCTCCAAGCACCCTACCCTCTATTTGAATTCTTAACACATACTCTTCAACTTCAATTTCATAACGAGCCTCAGCTTCAATCTTATTCATTACACCCATTTCTTCAAAAAGTTCTAGGTTTTCCTTAGAAACCTTAGCTTTTAGTGCTTCAGGAGTAGTTTTATTATTACTTAGCCCTCTCTTCTTAGCTTCTTTTTCCCATTCCTTGCCATAACCATTCCCTTCAAAAAGAATATTTTTGGACTGCTTTATATATTCTCTTAGCACATTAAATATTGCTTCATCTTTTTTGAGTCCTTTTTTATCAATCAATGTGTCAACTTCTTTCTTAAAATCTACCAGCTGTTTTGCTACGATAGTATTAAGGATTGTCATTGGGTTTGCGCAATTTGCTTTGGATCCTACGGCTCTAAACTCAAATTTATTTCCTGTAAAAGCAAAAGGAGAAGTTCTATTACGATCTGTATTATCTAATAAAATCTCTGGTATTTTCCCTACTACGTTTAATTTAAGATCTGTTTTTTCTTGTGGAGATAATTTCCCAGTAGTAACTCCTTCTAGTTCTTTAAGCACAGCTGTTAATTGTTCTCCTATAAATACAGACATAATAGCTGGTGGTGCCTCATTAGCTCCAAGGCGGTGATCATTACTAGCCGAAGCAATACCTGCTCTCATTAATTCTTCATTTTCATTAATAGCTTTAATAGTATTGATGAAAAAAGTTAAAAATTGAAGATTACTCATTGGTGTTTTTCCTGGGCCTAATAAATTTACACCAGTATTTGTTGCCAAAGACCAATTATTATGCTTTCCTGAACCATTTACTCCTGCAAACGGTTTCTCGTGCAATAATACTTTAAAGTTATGTCTCGCAGCTACCTTATCCATAACATCCATTAATAAAGAATTATGATCAACAGCCAAATTTGTTTCTTCGTATATCGGAGCTAATTCAAATTGATTAGGAGCCACCTCATTGTGACGTGTTTTAACAGGAATACCGAGCAGCATACATTCTGTTTCTAAATCCCTTATATAATCCAAAGCTCTGATAGGTATACTTCCAAAATAGTGATCATCTAATTGTTGTCCTTTTGCGGCAGAGTGACCAAGAAGTGTTCTACCTGTCATAATGATATCTGGTCTGGAGAATGCTAATGCACTATCAATCAAAAAATACTCTTGTTCCCAGCCCAAAGAAGCATTAACTTTCTTCACATTCTTATCAAAATACTTGGCAACTGCTGTTGCTGCATTATCTACAGCTTGTAACGCTCTTAATAATGGTGTTTTATAATCAAGAGCTTCTCCTGTATAGGCAACAAAAACAGTAGGAATACATAATGTAGTACCATAAATAAAAGCGGGAGAAGTAGGATCCCATGCAGTATATCCTCTAGCTTCAAATGTATTACGAATACCTCCATTAGGGAAAGAAGATGCATCTGGTTCTTGTTGTACCAATTGCCCTCCTCCAAATTTTTCGATTGCTTTCCCATTACCTACCGTTTCAAAAAATGCATCATGCTTTTCTGCCGTAGCCCCTGTTAATGGTTGAAACCAATGTGTATAATGTGTTACCCCTTTAGAAAGTGCCCATTCTTTCATCGCTGATGAAATTTGATCAGCAATCTTGCGATCAATCTTAGAGCCATGTTCTATAGCATCCATTACACTATTATAAGCATCTTTGGTAAGATACTGAAGCATTGTTGTTTGATTAAATACATTGTTACCAAATAATACAGATCGACGTTCTGTTTCTGTAACTATAACAGGTTTACGATGTAAGGTCTCTTTTAGAGCTTGAAATCTGAGTGTTGACATAATTAAGTGAGTTTTATACAAAGATAAAAGAAGTTTCTATTGATAATATAAAAAACATTTTCTTTTAAAATTAACAATTATTTAAAATACCCCCTAAAAAAAAAAGGG
Source organism: uncultured Flavobacteriaceae bacterium (assembly GCA_929200365.1). Taxonomy (GTDB): domain Bacteria; phylum Bacteroidota; class Bacteroidia; order Flavobacteriales; family Flavobacteriaceae; genus Aquimarina. The sequence goes on from CAKMZM010000132.1 coordinate 8,300, forward strand.
TATTAATAAAATTTATTACAAATATAATTATATACCCCCTATTTTTTTGGTAATATCAAAATAAAAATTAATTTTGAACTTTATAATAATTCAATTTATAAAGTATTAATTATGAATAAAGCTAAATTAGAATACATTTGGCTAGATGGTTACAAACCAACTGCTAACTTAAGAAGTAAAACAAAAATTGAAGAAAATTTTAGCGGAAAGCTTGAAGATTGCCCAATGTGGTCTTTTGATGGTAGTTCTACAAGACAAGCAGAAGGTGGTTCTTCTGACTGTTTATTAAAACCTGTTGCTATATATCCTGATCCTGCAAGAAAAAATGGATACTTGGTAATGACAGAGGTTTTAAATTCTGATGGAACTCCTCACGAATCTAATGCAAGAGCAACAATTGATGATGATGATAATGATTTTTGGTTTGGTTTTGAGCAAGAATACTTTATTATGGATTCTAAAACACAATTGCCATTAGGCTTTCCTGTTGGTGGTTACCCTGGCCCACAAGGTATGTATTATTGCTCTGTAGGAGGTAGAAATACACATGGAAGAGATTTTGTTGAAGAGCATGCAGATTTGTGTATCGCTGCAGGACTTAATTTTGAAGGAATTAACCAAGAAGTTGCGAGTGGACAATGGGAATTTCAATTATTTGCCAAAGGAGCTAAAAAAGCTGGAGATGAAATATGGATAGCTCGTTATTTATTAGATCGTCTTACTGAACATTACGGATTTTATATTGACTATCATCCAAAACCTATTAAAGGAGATTGGAATGGTTCTGGAATGCATGCCAACTTTTCTAACGAAGTATTAAGAACTTGTGGTTCTAAAGAGGTTTACGAAACTATTTGTGAAGCATTCAGACCCGTTACCAAGGAGCATATTGCCGTGTATGGTGAGTTTAATGATCAACGATTAACAGGAGAGCATGAAACTCAATCTATTCATGAATTCTCCTATGGAATATCAGACAGAGGAGCATCTATAAGAATTCCTATTATTACTGTAGAAAACGGATGGAAAGGTTGGCTAGAAGATCGCCGACCTGCTTCTAACGGTGATCCCTATAAAATTGCTGCTAGAATTGTAACTACTATTAAAACTGTAGATATTGCAGCGATAATCGAATAGTAGTGCAATCTATAATATAACTTAACTAACCGAGTTAGTTAATCACAAAAAAACACCTTTAGTAATTTTATAAAGGTGTTTTTTTATATCGAAATCATTTGAATTTTTCCAATTCGCTATAAAAATGTTCTTTTTCACCAGATACTATCTACCTATGTAG
>CAKMZM010000133.1 GCA_929200365.1 uncultured Flavobacteriaceae bacterium
ATCTTTGACTAAAGTAGAGGAAACATTGAGGATTAAACCATAATAAAGAAGGGGTTTAAAATTAGTTGTAAAACTATTGGGTTTTTTCAATTGGTATGTTAACTTTGTGTAACGAAGTATTGTGTAAAATTTACAATGAGTGATTTAATTGAAATTATTGATTCTCTTGAAAATAGAATAAGTAAGTTGCTTCATAACTATGAATTAATTAAGCAACAAAATTTAAATTTAAAAGAGAAAATATCAGATTTGGAGTCTAACTCTGAGATTCAGATAGATCAATTAAAACAGTGGGAAGAAAAATTCAGTGCACTCAAAAATGCAAACGCAATATTAGGCAGTGGCGAATATAAAAGGGAAACCAAGCTCAAAATAAACGCTTTAATAAGAGAGATTGATATGTGCATAGCACAACTTTCTGAATAAGTAAAATATGGCAGATAAGCTTAAAATTAAATTATCTATTGCAGATCGTGTATACCCGTTAACCATTAATCCAGATCAAGAAGAAGGTTTGCGAAAAGCGGCAAAAAAGATAGAAGCCATGATAAAGCAATTTGAGCAAAGTTATGCAGTTAGAGATAAGCAAGATGTATTGGCAATGTGTGCTTTACAATTTGCTGCACAAGTAGAACAAAAAACTATAGATAAAGATGATGACACGGTTCATGTGGCCAATAGATTAAATGAATTAAATAATTTGCTACATGAACATTTATCATAACGTTCTTTAAAATAAATAAGGGTACTGCCTGCACTAGTTGTTATTTTGATAAACTCAACAAGAATTAATTAAAAAGGGTGAGTTTAAATTGTAAAAGCGCGCCGCCTTGAGCGGATTCTTGAGCAATTTGTTAGCCCTAAACCTGTTTTTACAGAGTTTATACGAAACCTTTGCTAGTGCAGGCTTTTTTTATATAAATACTAACACAAATTATGGATAATAATATTATATTTTTAATAGTTGCTGGAGTAGCGGGACTAATGATAGGGTTTATCATAGCCAAAGTTCTAGAACGTAACAAAGCGTCAGAAATTATTAAAAATGCTAAAAAAGCTTCCCAAAGCATTTTGAGAGATGCTAAAAATGAAGGAGAAACAATTAAAAAAGACAAGATACTTCAGGCTAAAGAAAAATTTATTGAATTAAAATCAGAACATGAAAAGGTAATATTATCGCGAGATAAAAAGATAGCCGAAGCAGAAAAACGAACAAGAGATAAAGAATCTCAGGTTTCTAATGAATTATCTAAAAATAAAAAACTAAATATAGCGCTAGAAGAAAAGATTAAAGAAGGAGAACAGCGCAAAAATTATTTAGAGAAGAAGCAAAGTGAACTTAATAAACTTCATAAAAGTCAGGTGCAACAACTTGAAGTTATCTCGGGACTATCAGCAGAAGAAGCAAAAGAACAGCTTGTAGAATCTCTGAAAGGACAAGCAAAGACTGATGCCATGGGACTTATTCAAGGTACTATTGAAGAAGCAAAGCTAACAGCACAGCAGGAAGCTAAAAAAGTAATAATTAATACGATTCAACGAATAGGTACAGAAGAAGCAATCGAGAATTGCGTTTCAGTTTTTAATATTGAAAGTGATGATGTAAAGGGTAGAATTATAGGTAGAGAAGGGAGAAATATTAGAGCTATTGAAGCTGCTACAGGAGTTGAAATTATAGTTGATGATACTCCTGAAGCAATAATCTTATCTTGTTTTGATTCTGTAAGGCGAGAAATAGCTCGTTTATCACTTCATAAACTGGTTACGGATGGAAGAATCCATCCCGCACGAATAGAAGAAGTAGTAAGAAAAACAAGGAAACAAATTGACGAAGAAATAATCGAAGTTGGTAAACGTACTGTAATTGATTTGGGAATACATGGGCTACATCCAGAACTAATCAAAACTATAGGTAGAATGAAATATAGATCGTCTTACGGTCAGAATCTTCTACAACATTCAAGAGAAGTTGCTAAGTTATGCGGTGTAATGGCCTCAGAATTAGGGTTAAATCCTAAACTAGCAAAAAGAGCAGGTTTATTGCATGATATTGGTAAAGTCCCAGATACAGAAACAGAAGTTCCACATGCTATTCTGGGAATGCAATGGGCAGAGAAATATGGCGAAAAACATGAAGTCTGTAATGCTATAGGTGCCCATCATGATGAGGTAGAGATGACATCATTAATTTCTCCGATTGTTCAGGTATGTGATGCAATTAGTGGTGCTAGACCAGGAGCTAGACGTCAAGTATTGGATTCTTATATACAGAGATTGAAAGATTTGGAAGGAATAGCTTTTGGGTTTGATGGAGTTAAAAAAGCCTATGCAATTCAGGCAGGAAGAGAACTTCGTGTTATTGTTGAAAGTGAAAAAGTAAATGATGAAAAAGCAGCTAGCCTTTCTTTTGAGATTTCACAAAAAGTACAAACAGATATGACATATCCTGGTCAGGTGAAAGTGACCGTAATACGAGAAACAAGAGCAGTGAATATTGCTAAATAATAGCTCTATTTTGTAGTATAAGTATAAATAAAAAATAGATTACTTTCGAAAATATTTTTTTGGATAAATTTCCTATAGTTTTTTAGAGTTCTTTTATTACTATGAAAATTGCCCTAGAAATAGATAGATTTAGTTTTCTACACCATTATAATAAAATAAAGACTGTTATTTTTTTAATAACAGTCTTTATTTTATTATAGTTTGTTTTTGCTTTGATGGCTAGGACTCGGTAGATTCTTCAGCTTTTTTAATAGTGATTGTCAATTCTCCAGAATTATCATCCATGTCCATAAATATACTATCTCCTTCTTCAAGTTGAGAATTTATAATCTCTTCTGCTAAAGCATCTTCTATATATTTTTGGATAGCTCTTTTTAAAGGTCTTGCACCATACTGCCTGTCAAATCCTTTTTCAGTAATATAATCCTTGGCTTTTTCGCTTAGCGATAGATCATATCCAAGATCTTTAATTCGCCCATATAGTTTATCAAGCTCGATATCTATAATTTTATGAATATCCTCTCGTTCTAATGCATTAAATACAACAACATCATCTACCCGGTTCAGAAACTCGGGAGCAAATGCTTTTTTTAATGCATTTTCTATTACTCCTTTGGCATAATCATCTGCCTGAGTTTTTTTGGCAGAAGTCCCAAAACCAACTCCTTGTCCAAAATCTTTCAGTTTGCGTGCTCCTATATTAGAAGTCATAATGATAATAGCGTTTCTAAAATCGATTTTACGTCCTAGACTATCTGTAAGATAACCATCATCTAGTACCTGAAGCATCATATTAAAGACATCAGGATGTGCCTTTTCGATTTCATCTAATAAGATAACAGCATATGGTTTTCGTCTTACTTTTTCTGTAAGTTGACCTCCTTCTTCATAACCAACATATCCAGGAGGTGCTCCAATAAGTCTTGAAACGGCAAATTTTTCCATATACTCACTCATATCGATACGAATAAGTGTGTCTTCGCTATCAAAGAGTTCTCTAGCCAAGACTTTGGCTAACTGTGTTTTTCCAACTCCAGTTTGACCTAAGAATATAAATGACCCAATAGGTTTATTAGGGTCTTTGAGTCCAGCACGGTTACGCTGTATTGCTTTTACAACTTTAGTAACAGCTTCATTCTGACCAATAACTTTTCCCATAATTAAACTAGGTAATTCGGCTAGTTTATTACTTTCTGTCTGTGCAATACGATTAACAGGAATACCAGTCATCATAGAAACTACATCAGCTACATTTTCTTCATCAACAGTCTCTTTGTGTAACTTAGATTCTTTTTCCCATTGTTCCTGAGCTACTCCTAGTTCTTTTTCAAGATTTTTTTCATCATCTCTAAGTTTTGCAGCTTCTTCATATTTCTGTTTCTTAACCACACTGTTTTTGAGCTCTCTTACTTCTTCGAGTTTTTTTTCGAGATCAAGAACTTTCTTAGGAACATCAATATTAGTGATATGTACTCTGGATCCTGCCTCATCCAGAGCATCAATAGCTTTGTCTGGCAAAAAGCGATCCGTCATATATCTGTTGGTTAATTTTACACAGGCTTCTATAGCCTCTGAAGTATAACTAACGTTATGGTGCTCTTCATATTTTTCCTTAATATTATTAAGAATTTCAATGGTTTCTTCAATATTTGTAGGTTCAACAATAACTTTCTGGAACCTTCTTTCTAATGCGCCATCTTTTTCGATGTATTGACGATATTCGTCTAAGGTTGTAGCTCCAATGCATTGAATTTCTCCTCTAGCCAAGGCTGGCTTAAACATATTAGAAGCATCTAAGCTTCCTGTAGCACCACCAGCGCCTACAATAGTATGAATTTCATCTATAAAAAGAATAATATCATCATTCTTTTCTAATTCATTCATTACCGCTTTCATTCGTTCTTCGAACTGTCCACGGTATTTTGTCCCAGCAACTAAGCTTGCAAGATCAAGAGTTACTACTCTTTTATTAAACAAGATTCTAGAAACTTTTCGTTGAACTATCCTTAAAGCAAGCCCTTCTGCAATCGCAGATTTACCTACCCCAGGTTCTCCTATAAGAAGCGGGTTATTCTTTTTACGTCTACTCAATATTTGAGACACACGTTCTATCTCTTTAGATCGCCCCACAACTGGATCAAGTTTCCCTTCTTCTGCCATAGCAGTTAGATCACGACCAAAGTTATCTAAAACAGGAGTTTTAGATTTTTTTCCAGCTTTACCTCCTCCAGAAGGAGAATTGAAAGGATTTTCTTTGGCAGAATCTCCTGTTAAATCATCGTCTTCAGAGAAAGATTCTGCTTTTGGAGTATCTATATATTCTTCTTCGTTAGCAATCATAAACTTAAATTGGTCTTTAACATTATCGTAATCTACTTTTAAGCGATTTAAAAGTTTTGTAGTTGGGTCATTTTCATTTCTTAAGATACATAACAGAAGATGAGCTGTGTTAATAGATGAACTTTGAAATAACTTGGCTTCTAAAAAAGTAGTCTTTAATGCTCTTTCTGCTTGTCTGGTTAAATGTAAATTTTTTTTCTCATTTGTGGCGACAGCTATATCTGGATTTGCAGGGCTAAGAATTTCAACCTTTCTTCTTAAATTGGTTAAGTCTATATCTAGTGCATCTAGAATATTAATAGCCTTACCACTTCCGTCACGTAATAACCCCAGCATAAGGTGTTCTGTACCAATAAAGTCATGCCCTAACCTTAAAGCTTCTTCTTTACTGTAAGCAATAACATCTTTAACTCTGGGGGAAAAATTATCATCCATAAAATTGTTCTCTTTCTTATAACTAAAATAGTAATTTTTTAGAATTATATTGACAAAAATTATTCCTTTTTAATCGATCACTAATATATGTTACTTGATAACAAGCTATTTTGTCATACAATTTTAAACCTTTTAATAAAGGAAATAGCTCCTAAGATAGTGTTCCCTAATAATATAGTTTTTTGATTCTTTGGTAAATAGACAACAAATGCTCTAATAATCAAAACTTATGATCTTAGACTTATTAACTATATGTATCGTTACTATTGTTAATAAATTACGTATATTAGATAGATATTTTGTCATTAAAACCATCTTAATTTGCTTAAATTAGCCCGTTTAATTAATCAATTTTAGAATAAAATAATTTTTTATGGCTGAAGGAGAAAAGCTTATACCTATCAATATAGAAGATGAGATGAAATCTGCATACATTGATTACTCAATGTCTGTAATTGTATCTCGTGCACTTCCTGATGTTAGGGATGGTCTTAAGCCCGTGCATAGACGTGTTTTATATGGTATGTATGAACTGGGTGTTAAAGCAGGTAGCGCCCACAAGAAATCTGCAAGAATTGTAGGTGAGGTACTTGGTAAATACCACCCACATGGTGATACTTCTGTATACGACACGATGGTTCGTATGGCACAGGAGTGGAGTTTGAGATATATGTTGGTTGATGGGCAAGGTAACTTTGGTTCTGTAGACGGAGATAGCCCTGCGGCTATGCGTTATACAGAAGCAAGAATGCGTAAGATATCTGAAGATATGCTAGCAGATATAGAAAAAGATACTGTAGATCATACTTTCAATTTTGATGATACTTTACAAGAACCAACGGTTTTACCAACAAGGGTTCCTGGGTTATTGATTAATGGAGCTTCTGGAATTGCGGTAGGGATGGCAACAAATATGCCTCCTCATAATTTAAGTGAGGTTGTCGATGGAACTATAGCTTACATTGATAATAGTGATATCGAAATTGATGAATTAATACAACACATCAAAGCCCCAGATTTCCCTACAGGAGGAACAATATACGGTTATGATGGTGTTAGAGAAGCTTTTAAAACTGGTAGAGGAAGAGTTGTTATACGAGCCAAGGCAAGTTTTGAAGAAGTAAATGGTAGAGAAAGTATAATCGTTACCGAGATTCCTTATCAGGTAAATAAGGCAGACATGATTAAAAAAACTGCTGATCTTGTTAATGATAAGAAAATCGATGGAATAGCTACAATACGTGATGAATCAGATAGAAAAGGTATGCGTATCGTATACGTTCTAAAACGTGATGCAATACCTAATATTGTACTAAATCTTTTATATAAATATACAGCGTTGCAATCTTCTTTTAGTGTAAATAATATTGCACTGGTGAATGGAAGACCACAGTTGTTGAATGTAAAAGAAATGATTCATCATTTTGTAGAACACAGACATGAAGTAGTTGTTCGTCGAACAAAATATGAATTGAAAAAAGCTGAAGAAAGAGCTCACATTCTTGAAGGTTTAATTATAGCTTCTGATAATATTGACGAAGTGATCGCTTTAATCCGTTCTTCTGCCAATGCAGATGAGGCTCGCGAGAAATTGATTAAACGATTTGAGCTTTCTGAAATACAAGCAAAAGCAATTGTAGAGATGCGTTTGCGTCAATTAACAGGTCTGGAGCAAGATAAATTGCGTGCAGAATATGATGAGTTGATGAAAACTATCGATGATCTTAAAGATATTTTAGAGAAGAAAGAGCGTAGAATGCAAATCATTAAAGACGAGCTAACCGAAGTAAAACAAAAATATGGTGATGAACGTCGTTCTCAAATAGAATATGCAGGAGGTGATTTGAGTATAGAAGATATGATTCCAGATGAAAAAGTGGTAATTACTATTTCTCATGCAGGATATATAAAAAGAACTTCTCTTACTGAATACAAGAAACAAAATAGAGGAGGAGTTGGGCAAAAAGGAAGTACAACACGTAATGAAGATTTTCTCGAACATTTATTTGTAGGAACCAATCATCAATATATGTTATTCTTTACCCAGAAAGGAAAATGTTTCTGGATGAGAGTATATGAAATCCCAGAAGGAAGTAAAACTTCTAAAGGAAGAGCTATTCAAAATCTAGTTAATATACATAGTGATGATAAAGTGAAAGCTTTTATCTGTACTCAGGATCTCAAAGACGAAGAATACATTAATTCTCACTATGTCATTATGGCAACGAAAAAAGGTCAAGTCAAAAAGACATCTTTAGAACAATATTCAAGACCAAGGACAAATGGTATCAATGCAATTACTATAAAAGATAATGACGAACTTCTTGAGGCCAAGTTAACCGATGGTAAAAGTCAAGTAATGCTTGCAGTAAAATCTGGTAAAGCTATACGCTTTGAAGAAGAAAAAACTAGACCAATGGGACGTGGAGCCTCGGGAGTACGTGGTATACGACTTGCTGATGAAAATGATGAGGTAATTGGTATGGTAGCTGTTAATGAAATGGAAAGTAATATCTTAGTAGTTTCAGAAAATGGTTTTGGAAAACGTTCTAAATTAGAAGATTATAGAATAACAAATAGAGGGGGTAAAGGTGTTAAAACCATTTCTGTAACAGACAAAACAGGATATTTGGTAGCTATTAAAAACGTTACCGACTTAGATGATCTCATGATTATAAATAAATCAGGGATCGCTATTAGATTAGCTGTAGAAGATTTACGTGTGATGGGGCGTGCAACACAAGGTGTTCGTCTTATTAACTTAAAAGGTAAAGATTCGATTGCTGCTGTAGCAAAAGTTATGCATGATGAAGATGATATTGATCAGGGTGATGATGTAGAAGATGTTGATTCTTCTACAACCGATGCTGATAACACTTCAGATGGCACGAATATTGATAATAAAACAGAAGAATAATTTTAAATACCATTAAAAAACTTAAGTAATGAAGACTAAATTTATCGTAGTACTATTCCTAATTGTTAGTGCTTTTGGATTTTCTCAAAAGAATACATCAAAACAAGCATTAAAGGCAGCAACTAAGGCTTTAAAATCTGGTAATATTGATGTAGCTAGTGAAGCATTGAAAACTGCTGAAGGACAGTTAGGTGCTGCTGATGAAAAAATGAAAGCACAATATTATTATCTTAAAGGTCAGGTTGTAGCTTCCTCTGCAGATGAATCGTTAGATAAAATTGAAAGTGCAGCAAACGCTTATAATAAAACAATTGAAATTGAAAAAGCGGCAGGAGGATCTAAATATACTACAGATGCTTCACAAAAATTACAATTATTACGTAAATCTTTAATTGAAAATGCAATTAAAGATCAAAATTCAAAAAACTATAAAGGAGCAGCAGAAAAGCTTTATTTAGGATATAGAACTAATAAAACTGATACAACATATCTATATTATGCAGCTAGTAATGCTATTAATGATAAAGACTATGATACTGCTTTAAAATATTATATAGAATTAAAAAATCTAGGTTTTAGCGGAGAAAAAAAGGAGTTTGTTGCGACTCATAAAGAAACAGGTAGAGTCGATAATTTTGATTCAAAACAAATAAGAGATTTTTCTGTAAAATCAGGAGAATATATTAAACCAGGAATTAAGAATATTGAATCTAGAAAAGGTGAGATTGCTAAAAATATTGCCTTGATCTATATGAGTCAAGGAAAAGATGAAGAAGCAATTGCAGCTATCGAAGATGCTAAGAAAGAAAATCCTAATGATGCAGCTTTAAAACAAGCAGAGGCCGATGTATATTATAAGCTAGGAAATATTGCTAAGTATAAAGAAATTATGGAACAGATTGTGGCTAATGATCCTGAAAACCCTGATTTGTTATATAATTTAGGAGTTAGTGCAGCTCGCCTTGGAGATAACGATCAAGCTTTAGGGTATTATAAAAAAGCTTTAGAGTTAAAACCAGATTATGCTGCAGCTCAAATCAATATTGCTTCTATTATTTTAGGAGGAGAAACTAAGATTGTTGATGAAATGAATGGTTTGGGGACATCTTCAAAAGATAATAAAAGATATGATGAACTTACTAAAATGAGATCAGAATTATACAAGACTGCTGTTCCTTATCTTGAAGGAGCTCTAAAAAACAATCCTGATAATGTAGATGCGGTTCGTACTTTGATGAATATATTCTATCAATTAGA
>CAKMZM010000134.1:0-2575 GCA_929200365.1 uncultured Flavobacteriaceae bacterium
GTTGTTGTAGCCAGTATTACTACTTCCAGTTTGCTTCACATTTTGATAAATTCTCTTCTAAGTTTGTTTTCCAATCTTTCTTCACTTCTTCATCAGCAAACAGATATAACTTATCACTTACTATTTCGAAAGAATTAGGGTTTGTGTTAGCGGTGAATCCTTTACTTACAGCAAAAGTACAATAACCACCGTATTCTGGAGTATACTTTTCGGGATTTCCAATAAACAAATTCTTGTTTGCCCCAGATGAGAAATACCAATCAGCCCCTTTCCACTCATACTTATATGCTTCATTACCCAATAGAGGTTGATTTTCCGTAAAATAGGAAACAGGGTCATAACCGTTTATAGCCTCATTGGAAAACATGGGCTGATTTATTTCGTTATGCCCCCAAGAAAGAGGGGTTATTCGATTCACCTTTGCGAAGATGAAAACTAGCAAGAGAATACCTGTGATTGACAATATGATTATTTTCGTTCTCTTTTTCATTTTACTTGGTTTTGTTATTCCAATTCTTGTCTGCTTTTTCAATATTTTTCGAAGAAAGTTTAAACAAAAATCGAGCTATTGGGTTTAAAAAAGCGTAGGTCTTCCCATTTTTAGTTAGGAGATATTTTTTGTTGGTATCAGAAGGAGTTTTTCCTAAACTTAAAGCAAAGGCACATTTTCCATCATATTCTATTGTTTTATTGTGTTCCATTTTTTTATGTTTAGTTTATTCCGTCCATCTGTTTAATAGGTCTAACCTCAATCGTACCTTCTGCATCATCAAACATTGGGTTTGCTTTGGCTATTTCTACGGCTTCTTTTAAGTTTTCAGCAACTAGATGAAAATAGCCCACAATCACTTCCTTTGATTCGTTAAAAGGACCATCTTTAAAAACTCCTTTATTGCTATAAATGATTGCTCCCTCTGTTTCCAAAGGTTGTGCTCCCTTTAGTTTTCCTGCCTCCATTAAACCGCCAATATATTGTCCTATTTTCTGAACATGGGCTTGTTGTTGTTCTGGCGAAAGGTCTGCTAAATGATCGCCTTTTGTTTTGATAAAAACCATGAATTCTTGCATAATTTAATTCCTTGAATAATTAATTAAAATTGTTTTATACCCAATAGTCAAATGAACTGAGACAAAAGGGACATCCAATTCTGAAAAAAATCATTTTATTTCAGAATATTCTTGTAATCTTTTGTTTATAAATGACTTGTGATTTTTTCCGATTGGTAATTTCAATGCCCGATTTAAAAGTTCAATAGCAATCTTTTGTTGATTATTTCGAAAATGGAGTTCTGCCTTTGTAGTGTAATATGGCAAATAGGAATGAAATGTAGAATTATCTTTTATTTTTTCGAGTTGTTCTAGTGCTTTTTTCGGGTTGCTTGTTTTAGAAATAACAACTGCACGATTGAGTAAGACGATTGGCGATTTATCTATCTCGATGAGCATATCGTACATGTGTAAAATACTTATCCAATCGGTAGATTTATAGTCCGATGCTGTACAATGCAGTGCCGAAATGGTAGCAAGGATATGATAAATCGAAACTTCGTTTTGATGAGCGGCAAATTCTAAATAGTAAAGCCCTTTTTTTATTAATTCCTTGTCCCATTGGCTTCTCTGTTGATGCTCCAAATCCAAAAGATTGTCAAATTCATCCATTCTCGAATTAAACCTTGATGTGTTGAGGGTCATCAACGCCAATAAAGCATATATGTTAGAAGATTTTATATTTGGATTTGATGCGATAATTTCGGCAAGCCGTATAGCTTCTTCGCAAAGTTCAAGTCGAACCAAATTATCGCCAGAAGAAGCATTGTAACCTTCGTTGAATAATAAATAAATGGTTTCAAGCACGCTTGCTAGTCGCGCTTCAAGTTCCTTGCCAGTAGGCACTTCAAAAGGGGTATTTGCATCTTTAATTGTTCTTCTTGCCCTTACTAATCTTTTGTTGATATTTTCTTCGTTGGTTAGGAAAGCTTTTGCAATTTCGGGAATACTAAATCCACATAATGTTTTTAGAGTCAGGGCAACTTGTGAATCTGTTGAAATGATTGGGTTACAGCATGTGAAAATCATTCGGAGCTGATCATCTACGATTTCTTTATCTGTGAAAATATGCTTTAAAGTAGGTTCTACAGTCCATTCCGACTGCAGATGATGGGCAATCTCAGAAGAGTATTGCCGTTTGTACTTTTCCTTGTTTAGAATGTTTACTGCTTTATACTTGGCAACTTTGTAAATCCATCCAACAGCATTGGTCGGAACTCCATCATAAGACCATTTATTGAGCGCCTCAAGCATTGCTTCTTGCACTACATCCTCTGCAAGTCCGATATTTGAAGTTCCGAATGTTTTGGTTAACACTGAAACAAGTTTACCGTATTCATGTCTAAATAAGTGGTCAATTTTGTCTGATATGGCTCTTTTCATTTACTGGCATTTTTCAAATTGGCTACAACGATTGCTATATAATTATGTAGTTATCCCGATAGGGTAGCTATTAATTATATAGTTTGTTCTAAGTCGTTTAATTTTTTATTACCCTTGATATATTCTCTATAGGAATACACATGGG